>DATEPO010000100.1:0-2290 GCA_035273145.1 Nitrospiraceae bacterium | reverse complement strand
AGCCCGTGTGTGTCAGAGATAATCCCGATGATGCACGACATACAGCTTCTGGAGTGAACCATGAAAGATGATCAATAGTGCCGCTCCAACACTGTACCAGGGTAGGTATCACGGCTCAATTGGTTAGGGCTGTTTTTGTGCCCCATTGGCCACATCGTCCGGCGACAAGAATGAATCACTCGATGAATCTAATCGCCTTCCAGTCTGTCGCTCTTCAACTTATACAGATGTTTTTTTCTAAAGGCCAAACAGGACGAACGGCATTCCAATCGACTATCCAGTATCCAGGGCGGGCAACATCCAAGAAATGAGCACGGCCTTCGTCGCCGTCGCCCATTATCGTCACTGGCGCTCGTAAAACGCCGATTACGCTCTGGTGCCTATAACATAGAACCTGTGCGACCGCTTCTCCGTCGCTCACTCCATTTGGCAGGCTGTATGACGGCGCTCAATGCCGCTGCCGCACACAAGAAGGCGAAGAATGCCAGTGTAACCAGCAACAGGGACCAGGCTTTGATCTCTACGTGCATAGCAGACTCCCATTTTTGCGCATTCAACGTTCAATAGGATCTGAAAGCCACCGTTGATAGTTCTGAGAGATAATCTACCGCGAATTGCCGGGGGCGCAAGTTACATATGGGGTCATCGTCAGTGTTCAACGGACAGAGAATATCGGCGACGCCGATGGCAAGTGAGCCTTCGCGTTTCGTAGCATTTATTACATACTTCGCTATTGTGGAGGTCACTATGCGCGCAAAAGCCGGTTCCGTCTGTCTTAGTTGTGCTGCTGTTCTGGTGGGCCTGTTTTCAGGATGTATGGCGATCCAGCCCCTCGTCACACAGCCGACGCTGGATGTCACGGAAGCTCCCTTTAAAGCTTCCACGGATCTCAGCGAAGCGCCGTTTAGGGCGTCCAGCGAGCTTACCAACGGTACGTCCCAGGCGGTGACGGATCTAACCGAACCTACGAAGGAATTTACGTCCAGCACCTCGCCGAGGTCGTGGTTTGCGGGCGACGGTACGCTGAAGGCCGAACATAAAGTCATGGCGTTCACTGTGCTGAACTATGACAATTTAAAAGAGGACATGGCGCGAGGTCAGGGGGAATATCTTGCCTCGCTTGCCTCTCTGATTGATGTGCCTCATGAAGGACAAGCAGACTTCTTCGCGTTTGCGCAAGGTCTCTATCCTACCGTCTATGGAGAGGGAGTTAAGCCGGTCGATTCAGTGAACCGGTTGATTCTCGAATTGCCGAAGAAACCATAGCGCGTCGCAGGCTATTCATCATAGCTCATGATCGAGCATGCGAACGCCGATGGTTAGGAAGACGTCCTCTGTGGTTGGACACCGAGGGTCACGTACCGGGGTGTCAGGCATTGTTCGCTGCGGGTACCCCGACGCACACATTCAGTGCCTGTTAAGATAATCGCAGCGCCGATCATGGTATGCATGTCGATCGGTTCCGTGAGAAAGAGATAGGCAAAGGCAATGGCGCAGACTGGAACCAAGTGATGGAACGTGCCGACGGTGAGCGGAGTCAGTGATTGGAGAGACAAGGCACGAAGAAAGAAGACTGCCGCGGTCGCCGCGCCCATATAGAGCATCAAGCTCATGGTCGTCAGTGAGACGGGCACAAGGATGGTCTCCTCGCTGGCCACGGCCCAGACCAGCAATGCGCACGCACTCGTTCCGAACATCACCGTATTCGAGGTCATCACGCCGAGTTGTCTGACGAGTCCGGTACTCAACACGATATGCGCCGACATCGCGATCGTGAACAGAAGGACCAGACTCTCTCCCAACCCAAATGTGTGCCATGTTCCATCAAACCCTTCAGAGATCGACACGCCGCAGCCTAAAAATGCGATGACGATACCGAGAATTTTCAAGGCCCGTACCTGTTCTTTTCCCATCAGAAAACTAAAGAGGGCGGTGAAGGACGGAAGAAGTCCGTAAATCAAGATATAGTGTATGACTGATGTATAGAGTAGGCCCCATGCCGCCAATCCATACGATAAAACACCAAGGGAGCCGACGAACGATAACTGCATCAGGTCCCGAGGGGCTAGGGACAACAACGCTCTCCGCTCCTTCACCAGGCTCATCCCAAGTAAAACAGCAAAGCCGATCGCCACTCTGATGCCCGCCATACCGATCGGTCGCACATCGGTGTGTTGAAATAGATATTTCATGACCGGGGTGATGGAACTCAGCAATATTACCGCCGATACTAAGCAGATATAGGGCTGAAGGCGGCGGCTCAAGGGCTGCGGCATGGCTAAAATCCCGT
>DATEPO010000099.1:0-6915 GCA_035273145.1 Nitrospiraceae bacterium | reverse complement strand
ACGGCGATCTTCCTTCCAACGGCGAATGCTATTTTCATTTGATGACAAATCAAAAAGGCAGAGAGGCTTTTCCTCTCTGCCTTTTTCAAGCGCTACGATGAAACGGCTTATTCGCCGCCCTTGTCCTTGCAGAAGCTCCGCTCGTAATTGATGATCGTCCAGGCTTCCTCTTCGTTGATGGCGGCCGGGATCAATGGAACCATACCGGTTCCCGCGCTGCCGTTCTTAATGACCCAGAAGAGTTCGCCGTCTTTTCGCTTTTTATGAAATTTGCAATTGGTGAAATTGCGAGGACTGGGATTGAGGATCTGCCCGGCCGGACCATCGCCCTTGCCTTCTTTACCATGGCAGTTAAAACAGGTGCCTTTCCCCTCGAACAATGCTTTGCCCTTGGCGATATTCTCCGGGCTCGCCGCGACGGGATTCTTCATCGCTTTCGCATCGGCCATTTGATCCGGTGGCACGCGAGGCTTCAAAGGATCTCTCTCTTCCGCGACCGCGACGCTTGCCACAAACAGCAGCATTGACAGCACACCAACGGACTTCACGAAATACCCCATCACAGCTCCCTCCTTGTGTAAGAAATGACTATGTAAAACGTCTCTAAAATACTGACTCAACCCCGTCCCTGCGTCCTACCTACCGATTTTAAAGGGAAAGCGGCGGCAATATAGCAATGCCCCTGCAACTTTGTCAAGCCAATGATGGATCAGAGTACGTATCTGTCCACATTTATTGAAGCTTGGTAGATCGTACACGGCATTCATGCCGTATCGCTTGGCCTGTGGTCGACAATACTCAAAGGTCGTGCCTGAACGCCTCAATGGAAAACAATTGATTGTGCAGAAAATCTAACCCGGCGAGAGCAGATAGTATTGCGGCAGATTGACTGGATGAGACATTTTGGCGCCGGGCGAATCAGATTCGCCTCACTCGCCCTCCGATCTCTTCTTCCTCACCGCTTGAGCACAATATCGCGGGCGACTTTTCCACTGTTTCCAAACGGCCCTTGTTCTTTTCCGTTCAGTTCCACTCGCACCCCGCCCGCATTTCCCAGCGTCAACGTAAAGCGGTCGGAGGCTTTCCACTGCACCCGTTCCCCCGGACGCATGAGGGCTTCTTCGGGACTGCCATTGTCCACTTGTACGACGACCCAGGTCAATTCTAAGGCTTCGATGGCCAGGGCTAACGACCCGTCGGAGGGCGGCCCCCCCAGCAGAGGATCGGTGCGAACCGATGTGGTCGACACCACTTCTTCGCGAACTGTTGGAACGGCAGTGACAGTGGGGATAGCCGCCGGCGGCAGCGTCACGGCGGCGGCGGTGGGGACTCCGGCCAATCGTTCTTTTTCCAAATTCTGCACAACACTGTCGGTCTTGTCCAATGATGAAGATGAAGGCTTTTCACCAGGTGACTTGATGGGTGGAGGCTCCACGTCCGTGGCCGGCCTTGGAGGAACGGCGGTCGTATGTTCTCGGGACATGAGAAGAACGAGTCCCAACAAAGCGACCGCAATCGCGGCTAAGACAACCTTTCGGTTCGTTTTTCTACGCCGATCGTCCTCCGCCTGCTTGAGGCGCAGAACCTCGCGTTCCGCCTGCTTTTCATAAAACGCGCCGGCCGATCCTTCAAAGCGCCGCATCGCGTCTTCTTCATCCAACCCTAGCGACCGGGCATACGACCGCACGAATCCCTTCGCAAACACTTGATCAGGCAGTTTGGTAAAGTTCCCTTCTTCCAGCGCGATCAAAAAGTCGGGATGGATACGCGTCTTCAACGCGACGTCGTCGAGCGTCAATCCCTTGGTGTCCCTGACCTGTTTAAAGAATTCGCCGATGGATTCCATAGGTGATTACGGCTTCAGCTTCTCCAGCAGCTTGCCGGCCTCCGCCGCATATTGTCCTCCCTTGTCCTGTGCCTTCACCCGTGCCAGCGTCTCCTTTGCTTTCACCTCATAGCCCAATGTGGAATAGACACGGCCCAGTTCTAGATTGAGCACCGCGGGTGGGACGGTCGGCGGGCTGATGAGCAAGGCATCCTCATACGCTTGCGTCGCCCCTTCCAAATCGCCCTCATGGACCAAGGCACGCCCAAGATTAAATCGAGCCAAATCGGGTGTGCCATAGAGTGGATTGTTCAGCGCGCGGCGGTACTCTTGAATCGCTTCGGTCCAGCGATTCTGCCGCTCAAGGACTTGTCCTAGATAATTGTGCGCTTCCGAGTAATCGGAATCGATGCGGACGGCGTCACGAAATTCTTCTTCTGCCTGTGAATACTTGGCCTGAAGCGCATACAGATGTCCGAGTGAATAATGCGACTCCTTGTGATTCGGATTCATTTTGATGGCTTTTTGGAACGAGACGAACGACTGTTGACGATCGACATCGAGATTGGCCAATCCCTCCTGATAGTAGCCTTTTGACTTTTGCACCTTTTCGGCGGAAGCGCAACCGGTGACCGCCATGACAAAACAGCCGATCAGGAGCGTGAGCGCTGTCGCCGGTCGCCTGAATCGGCACACGACCATCGTGAACGGGTGGATCATGACAAGTCCTCAAAATGTGTGAGCCGCTTGAATTCCCGAAACCGCGCCTCGATCTCTTTGTAGTCGAGAATACGCAGCCGGTCAAGACTAAAGGCTTCGACGGTAAACGACGCCATGACACTGCCGAAGATAATGGCTTGACGGATGGAGGACTCGGAGAGATTCCCGGTGGCAGAGAGATAGCCCATAAACCCGCCCGCAAACGTGTCGCCCGCTCCCGTCGGGTCCTTCACCTGTTCGAGGGGAAAGGCCGGCGCGCCGAACACCTGCTTCTGATTGAACATCAGCACGCCATATTCGCCGCGTTTGATAATAAGATGCTTCGGCCCCTTTGCCAAAATCGTTTTGGCTACCTGCACGAGATTGGAATCCTGTCCCAACAGCCGCGCTTCGCCGTCGTTGATGATGAGGATATCCACCTTCTCCAAGACCCGCCATAGCGCATCACGCTTGCCTTCGATCCAGAAATTCATCGTGTCGCAGGCGACAACGGCCGGCCGTTTGACCTGATTCAGCACGTCAAGCTGCAATTCAGGATCGATGTTCCCGAGGAACAACATCCCGGGGGACCGATAATGATCGGCGATTCTGGGGCGGAAGGTCTCAAACACATTCAACCGGGTATCAAGCGTCTTGGCTTCGTTCAACTGATAGCTATACTCGCCTTTCCATCGAAAGGTCTGACCCGGACGCTGCTCCAACCCTGCAACGTCAATGCGGCGGCTTTTGAGAAAGTTCAAATGCGCCTCTGGGAAATCCTCTCCAATGACGGCAATCAGTTCGACAGTGGTGAAATAGCTGGCCGCTACGGAAAAAAATGTGGCCGAGCCGCCGAGCACCTCGGTAGCCTCCCCAAACGGCGTCCGGACGGTATCCAGGGCGACCGACCCGACCACCAACAACGTTCCCATCTCAACGGCCTCCCTTTGTCTTGGGCAGATAACGCCCGATCAGCAGATCCAGTTTCGTGCGCGTCGCTTTAGGGATTATCCGTGGGCTCGTCACGATCGCGTGCTTCAAGGCCATGCTGCACAGACAATCCCGCGGCTCACCAGCCACGGAGAGGACTCGCAGAATGACCTGCTTGGCGAGTTCCACATTCTTATGGAGCGTCGCCAAAATCATCTCCACACTCACCGCCTCTTCGCTCTCGTGCCAGCAATCATAATCGGTCGCCAAGGCCATCGTGGCGTAACAGATCTCTGCTTCACGAGCCAATTTCGCTTCCGGCATATTCGTCATGCCGATGACATCGACGCCCCATTGCCGGTAGAGACGCGACTCGGCTTTCGTGGAAAACTGCGGGCCTTCGATACAGAGATACGTCCCTCCTTCATGTGCCGTCGCCCCGACGGCACGCGAGGCTCGGATGAGTGCCTGCCTGACATCCGGGCAGACCGGGTCCCCGAAGGCCACATGAGCCACGATGCCGTCTCGAAAAAATGTCGGCACACGCTGCTTGGTCAGATCGATAAACTGATCGGGGAACAGCAAATGGCCCGGCTTGACCGTCTCTTTCATGCTGCCGACGGCACTCACGGAAATGATCCGACTGACACCGACGGATTTCAGCGCATAGATATTCGCTTGATAATTGATCTCGCTCGGATTGAGGCGGTGGCCGCGGCCATGCCGGGCCAAAAAGGCCACACGGACGCCGTTAATCGTTCCGAGCAGTAGCGCATCGGACGGACGCCCAAAGGGAGTCGTTACGCGCTGCTCTCGGACGCGCTCCATCCCGACCATCTCATACAAGCCACTGCCTCCGATGATTCCGATATCTGCTTGTGCTCTCACTGTGCGTGCCAACGTTCCTCCTATGCTCTGAGAAGACGTGAGGTTACTTGTTAACCGGAAGAGACGGCTCGACGTTTACCGAATAACGATTAACGAAAAGCTGCCATGAGAGCCGTGGGCTCATGGCGAGAGGTTACCCAAGATAGATCAGTTGGATTTTCCAAAAAACGTTGCACCCTAGCGATCAGCCGCGCGACGACAGTCTCGGTGGATTCGTGTGCTTGAATCTGCACCCAGACAATCCCCGGTTCCTTTCGAAACCACGTGAACTGCCGTTTCGCAAAATGACGTGTATCCCGCTTGAGAAGACGGACCGCCTCTTCATACGAACACTCGCCCGCCAGATAGCCTGAGATCTGCCGATAGCCCAATCCCTTCATGGAACCCAACTGGCGATCATACCCTTGAGCCAATAACCGTCGCGTTTCAGCGACTAATCCGTTCGCCAACTGCTCGTCGACGCGCGCATCGACACGCCGATAGAGTTCCTGCCGCTCCCTGGTCAGACCGATCATGAGCGTTGAAAACGGCTTCTCGGCAAAGGCATGCTCGCGATGCAGATCGGACAACCGGCGCCCCGTGACGTGATACGTCTCCAGTCCGCGGATGATTTTGACCTCATCCCGGGGATGAAGCCGCATTGCCAAATCTGGATCGACCTGCACCAGTTGTCGATACAGCGTCTCCGCTCCTTCTGTGCGGGCATGATCCATCAAGCGGTGACGATAGGTCCAATCAGCCGGCGGTCCATCCCATAGGCCGCGCACGACCGCCCGCACGTATAGTCCTGTTCCACCGACCAGTAAAGGGATTCGGCCTTCCTGATGGAGCCGTGCAATCTCGACCAGGGCCAGGCGCCGATATTCACCGACGTTAAAGGGCTGGTCGGGTTCGACTACATCGATCAGCCGATGCGGCACACCACCACGCGCCTCCACCGGCGGCTTATCCATACCGATATCCATCCCTCGATACACCTGGCGGGAATCGGCAGTCAGAATCTCTGTCTTCAGCGCTTGCGCCAAGGGAATAGCGATGTGACTTTTCCCGACTGCCGTAGGACCGACGAGGACGATCAGCGGCTTCCGGTTGGAACAGTGCTGAGTGTGGAGTGCTAAGTGGTGAGTTGGCGTCATGACAGACTCGCAGGAAAATCTTTCAAAGCAGGTTCACTCCAACTTCTGCGCTGTGAATCCATACACAAAAACCAATAGTAAACAGTTCGGGCTATTTTTACTTAACGGTTAAAGATCTTTTCTAATTCCTGGGCGGGCAACCGCAAGGCGATTCGGCGCCCATGCGGACACGTCATCGGAACGCCTTCAGCTACCCAATCTTCAATCAGCACTTTGATTTCAGGCAACGTCATGGCGCGCCCGGCTCGCACGGCACTATGGCAGGCCATAGTTGCCAGGATCGGCCGCAGGCGTTGTTCACACGACGCCGTGGCGCTCCACTCACTGAGGTCCTCCAGGAGGCCGTGGACCAACGCGGCCCCATCCATGTGACCTAACAGAGCAGGAACGGCTCGAATCAAAAACGTTCCGGAACCGAATGGCTCAATGTCGAGTCCCAACCCGACCAGGTCGGACAGATGCTGCTGTAATTGCATCGCCTGGTGAAGCGGCACCGTCACCGGCTCCGGAATTAATAAGGGCTGCTGCGTCACGGCTTGCCGAGCCAACGCCCGCGAGAGACGTTCAAACAGAACTCGCTCGTGCGCGGTGTGCTGATCGATCACGTGCAATTCACTCCCCACCTGCGCGACCAGAAACGTCTGGCGGATCTGACCGAACGGAAGCACTTCGCTGGCCTGCAACACGTAAGCGGACATCGTCTCTTGAACGGCCGGCGCCGATATTTCGGCTCGCTCATCCGACTGTCCCGACGGGAATTCTGACACGCTGGACGAGACGGCCTGGAATGGTCGTGAGCCCATTCCTCCATCCATGAAGGTTCGTACCCCGGTTCCGACAGTGCTCTCCGAAAGCAGGGACGGAACAGATGCACAAGCGCTGTCCGCTCCCGTCGATCCTACTGCCGACCGAATGGCTCGTTGAACGGCTCGATGCACCAGATCTGAATCGGCAAAACGCACTTCCCGTTTCGTCGGATGCACATTGACATCCACGCGTGCCGGGTCCACTTCGACAAAGAGGACGAACAGGGGATGATGGCCCTTGGGCAGCGAGACGCCATAGCCCTCGTAGACGGCATGGGAAACCGTGGCGTTTTTCACCGGGCGATGGTTGACGAACAATTCTTGAGGAGAACGGCTCGCACGCGTACTCGTCGCCGTCACGGCCATCCCGTGTACACGCAAGCCGGACAGTTCGCCTTGCACTTTCACCATATGGCTCGATACACCATGTCCGTAGACCTGCAGAATACGATCGTGCGAGGTGTCTGCTGCGGGATACTCACACACCTCCTGACCGTTATGGACGAGGCGAAAATGGACCTGCGGCCAGGCCAGCGCGGCTTGCTGCACGACTTGGCAAATGTGCGAGAACTCGGTGGCTGTCGTCTTTAAAAATTTCCTTCGTCCCGGCGTATTGAAAAAGAGATCGACG
>DATEPO010000098.1:0-7788 GCA_035273145.1 Nitrospiraceae bacterium | reverse complement strand
GATCGTCGAATGAAGGGGGGACCTGTATACTGTTTTCGACTATCCGATCGGTCGAGGCCCCACTCGGCGTCATCAATCACCTACGAGGCCCCATTCGGCAAACCTTAATAGGACGGCGGGACGATGAGTGGAAGTTACGGCCGGCAAGTTATGAGCGGATAGGCATTCGAAAATTTGAGGACACGAGGAGGAAGTAGCCGTCCTAGCAGGAAATTTTTCTATCCCACCCGTTAGGCCCCGTTCATGAAGCGCTCCCACGTTTGATCGCGCTCTTGTTTTTCCGCCACCTGATGCTCGGGACATTCAATGCGGAGGAGGCGATCACCGAAAGCTGCATCCACCAACTCGCAATGGTGGGGGCGCTCCTTTTCTTCATGCACATTGGGATGAAAGAACTGACACGTGACGCACATCTTGGCGATGGGAATGTCGCCCTGCTCTTGAAGCGTACGGATCATCTTAATCAACGCGCGTAACAAAGACTCCTGTTCCGCCGGCGGGAGCACGTCCGCTGCGGCCGCGAGAAAATCAGGCCAACCGGCCGCCACGTCCGCTTTGCGCCGACCCTTTGTCGTCAGGCTGACCATCACCGTCCGCGCATCGGCTCTGGACCGCTGTTTCTTGATGAGACCGCGCTGCTCAAGGACACGGAGCACTTCGGACGCCGTGGGAAGCGCGACGGCCAACTCTTCGCCGATCTCGGACACGGTGGCGGTAGACTTGGTGCGCATCCGTAGAATCGTCAGCGTTTGGGCCTGCAACGGGGTGATGCGGCGGACGCCGGCTTCTTTCCATGCGCGGCTCTTGATCGCCAGACCGATCTTGCCTAATCCAGTCGCCACACGTCTTGTCAATGGTTCGGTCTGAGATTCCAATGCGTTCATGGCTTTCACCTCCTATGAAGGCACTATAGATACTATAAGCAGAGCAGCAATGTCAACATTTTATTTACGTATAATAACTTAATACAGGCCGGCATCACGGCGGCGATAGACCGCTGCAATTAGGTTGACAATGTGGCGCCGCATGCCTACCATGCCGCTCATCATTTTATGGGGATGATGGTATGACTCTCCAAGAACTTGCCCACTCGCTTCACAATTGTCAGCGCTGCACACTCGCCAAGTTGGGCCGGACTCAAGTGGTGTTCGGCGTCGGGAATTCCAAGGCACAGGTCATGTTTGTCGGCGAAGGACCGGGATTCAACGAAGACAAGCAGGGCGAGCCGTTCGTCGGAGCGGCAGGCAAGCTGCTCAACGAACTGCTCCAGTCGGCGGGATTATCCCGAGCGGAAATTTACATTGCGAATGTGGTGAAGTGTCGGCCGCCGAATAATCGCGATCCGGAACCGGACGAGGTGGAGACCTGCAAGCCGTTTCTATTTCAGCAAATCGACTGTATTCAGCCGAAACTGGTATGCACGCTGGGACGGTGGTCGACTGAAACGATTCTTGAACGGAAGGTGAGTATCACCAAGATCAGAGGGCAAGTCATCCGGCATAACAAGTTGATCGTATTTCCATTGCTCCATCCGGCGGCAGCCCTGCACCAGGGTAACTTGCTTCCCGCCCTACGCGAGGACTTCGGCAAACTTAAGCACTATCTGGATCAGGTGAACCGAGAATCGACCGCTATGCCTTCACCCTCTGCTGCTCTTCCTGACAAGATGCAGACCATTCAGATGGATCTGTTTTAGCGCTAAGATGTGCGCGCTGTAGGGCATCGGAGTTCACATCAAGCTACGTCTTCGCGGTGTTATCGCTCGCCTCACGAGGCACCGATTCTTCGTCCGTTGATTCTTGGAGTGCTGTTTCATCCAGCGGTTCTTCGAACCACGCGACGAGCATATCATCCCACCAGGCTTCATCGACTTCAGGGCCTGGATCCGTGCCGAGCATGTCGACATCGCTCCCCGTCAACGAAGGGTCGATGAGAGCTGGGTTGAATTTCGCGCGCGCGATGGTTTCTTGCGTGGCAAATCCACCGACAATCCACGAATCGGGATCGGCGCGGTGCGACTTGTACGCCTTCAACCCATGCTTGAGGTAGAGAAAGATCCGGCGCTGTGTCTCGTCCCCTACCCCGCTTTGCGGTAGGCTGAGCGTCTTTTCAATCTTTTTGCGCCAATGCCGGTCGTCATATCGCGACGTCAGCAGTTGAAGCATTTTCTTGCCGTGTTCGGCATCAAGTCCCATAAACACTCTCCAATTGTGTAATCGCTGTGATGGCTACCTAATCAGGTTGCTCAAAATGGTCATCCAACAAGGCCGCAGGTGAAGTCACACCGGAGCGTACCCTCTGGGGTACGTTGAGGATGGTGACGAGCCGAGAACGCCGTTGGGGACATTTTCAGCGACCTAACTAAGGTGTTGTCTAAAAAATGCCACGGCCCTGTTCCACGCATCCTTTGCTTCTGCCGGTCTATACACCTCCGGACGCGTATCGTTAAAAAACGCGTGGGAGGCTCCCGGATATGTTTTGATTTCGCCGAGCTTATTATATTTCTTGAGCGCCGTGGCGAGGCGTTGCACGTCCGTCTTTGTAATCCAGCCGTCTTCCTCCCCATATATATAGAGAAGCGGGCACGCCAGCTTTTGGAGAGGCGTATCGGGATTGGGCACCTGGCCGTAAAAAGTCACCGTCGCTTTTATGTCTCCGCTGACACAGGGCAGCATCAAGGCGTAGGACCCTCCCATGCAAAACCCGGTGACACCGATCTTGCTGCTCTCGACTTCGGGAGCCATTTTCAAAAATGCGATGGACGCCTGTAGATCTTTTAAGCCGTCCGCCTGCGGCAAGGCATTCATGAGTTTGCCGGCCTCATTCGCGTCCGTCGTGACACGGTTCCCGAGACGAGAAAATAGATCGGGCACTAAGGCCACATAACCTTCTTTGGCATATCGCCGCGCCACGTCCTTCATGTGATCGTTCAGTCCCCACCACTCTTGCACGAGGATGATGGCGGGACGCCGCTCCTTCACTGTCGGAGCCGCTGCAAACGCACGCACCGTGATCCCCTCGCTCGGGTATTGCACCATTTTTTCTTTGAGGTCAGCTTCCGGCACGGTTCCTTCTCAGGGAGGTTCATGTTTCCGAGGTTCGAGGTCGGAAAATTCTCGACCCCATCACCCCATACCCTCCACCTGCCTGTCGCACGCTAGTTCCCCGCGATCATCATGTCGCTGATTTTAATCGTGGGGCTGGCGATGCGGCCTCGAAATTCAAGATCGTTGCCGATCATCTCGATATGCGCAAACATTTCCTTTAAATCGCCGGCAATCGTAATCTCTTCTACCGGGTAGGCCAGTCCGCCATTTTCGATCCAGTAGCCGGCGGCGCCGCGAGAATAATCGCCGGTTACCATATTGATTCCAAATCCGATGAGCTCCGTAATATACAGGCCTTGCTTCACGGAACGAATGATATCGGTCGGAGACACCGAACCCGAAGCAAGATAAAAATTTGTCGGGCCGACGGATGGATTGTCACCGACACCGCGCGATGCGTTGCCGGTTGACGGCATGCCGAGCTTGCGTCCCGAATAGCTATCCAATAAATAGGTTTTCAGCACACCACGATCGACCACGGTTTGCGTACGGCTGGGCAGACCTTCTCCATCAAACGGTCTGGATCCAAATCCTCCCGGCATGAGTCCGTCATCGTAAATCGTCACGAATTCTGGGAACAGCGGCTTCCCGAGCTGACCGACGAGAAACGACGCGCCCTTATAAAGCGAATAGCCTGAGATGGCGCTGCACAGATTGCTCAAGAGGCTTCCGGCCATTTCCTGGTCGAAAATCACCGGCGCGCGCTGTGTCGGCACCTTGCGCGCACCTAATCGCCGCACGGTCCGGCGTGTCGCTTCCTTGCCGACCGATTCGGGGCTGTCCAGTCGCGCAAACTTGCGTTGCGCCGCATACCAATAATCCCGCTGCATCCCTTCGGCTTCCGTTCCAGTGGCAATCGGGGACACCGACACGGAAAAGCTGGAGCTCCGATAATCTCCGACAAAGCCATGGCTATTCGCCAGCACCACACGGCCGGCGTACGAACTGAAATCAGCCCCTTCGGAATTGGTGATGCGCGGATCGGCGGCGAGGGCCGCATCTTCCGCACGGCGGGCCAAGGCAATTTGACTGTCCGTGTCCAGTTTCGTCGGATCGTAGAGATCGAGGTCCGGTACTGTGCGCGCCATGAGATCAGCGGACGGAAGACCGGAGACTGTATCCTCCGCAACCGCGCTAGCCAATGAACACGTATCGGAGACGACCCGGTCCAAGGAGTCCTGCGAAAAATCAGAGGTGGACGCGCTCGCCGATCGCTTGCCGATAAAAACACGCAGCCCGAGTCTCTTTTCACGCGCCTTCGTCAGGCGATCGACCGCCGACAATCGGACTTGCACGTCAAAGGTATCGCCATCGGCCACGACGACATCCGCTTCCGTCGCCCCGCGCTTCTTGGCGCGGGCCAACAGATCCACCGCCAGTTCAGCTAAATTAACTTCCATCTCTTCTTTCCCATTCACTAATAAATAGTGAGAGGGATAGCCTGATGATCGTCCACTGCGCGCATGCACCGAGCCCCTTCTCGAGCGTACGCGGTGTGCGAACACAGAGGATCGTCGGGCTATTCCTCTTCAACCCTGCGTGCCGCCGACCGTAATTTCATCGACCTTAATGGTCGGCAATCCAACACCAACCGGCACGGATTGCCCGTCCTTGCCGCACGTCCCGATCCCTTCATCCAACTTCAAGTCATGGCCCACCATCGACACACGAGTTAAGATCTCCGGTCCATTGCCGATGAGCGTCGCTCCTTTCACCGGCTGCGTAATCTTTCCGTCTTCGATTAGGTACGCCTCGCTCGTCGAAAACACGAACTTCCCGTTGGTAATATCCACCTGCCCTCCGCCGAACGAGACGGCATACAGGCCCTTCTTGACCGACTTGATAATGTCATCAGGGTCCGATTGCCCAGCCAGCATGAACGTGTTGGTCATGCGCGGCAGCGGAATCGATTGAAAACTTTCTCGCCGACCGTTTCCTGTCAACGGAATGCCCATCAGCTTGGCATTCAGCCGGTCCGTGATATAGCCGCGCAGGATCCCGCGCTCGATCAATACGGTGCGCTTGGTGGGTGTGCCTTCATCATCCATATTAAGCGAGCCGCGGCGAAACGGCAGCGTGCCGTCATCCACGATCGTGCAGACATCCGACGCCACACGCTTTCCAATCAGATTCGAGAACGCCGACGTCTTCTTGCGATTAAAATCCGCTTCGAGGCCGTGCCCGATCGCTTCGTGCAACAAAATGCCCGGCCAGCCTCCGGCCAGCACGACAGGCATCACGCCGGCCGGCGCGTCGGTCGCCTTCAAATTGAGAATTGCCTGTCTGGCGGCTTCCCGGGCGTACTGCCGGTACCGGTCTTGCTCTCGGTAATAGGAAAATCCAATCCGGCCGCCGCCGCCAAAGGTGCCGATCTGCCGATTGCCGTTCTCTTCGGCAATGCACGTCACGTTCAAGCGTGAGAGCGGCTGGACATCGTTCACCATCAAGCCGTCCGTCGTGGCGACGATAATTCGCTTGTACTCCACATTAAAAGATGCCATCACATTTTTAATTCGCGGGTCGTACCGGCGTGCCTCCGCATCGATGAGGTTCAACAGGTCCACTCGCTCGGACGTCGCCACTTCAAGCTCCGTCGTTTTGACGGGATAGAGATCGTGGGCCGGCGCCGGTCGACGGGTGACGGGCACGGGCTGGCTGCCCTGTGGAGAATTGGCGATATAGCGGGCGGTATCGGCGGCGATTTCAAGATCTCGACCGGTCAGTTCATCGGAATAGGCAAAGCCGGTCTTCTCACCCGATATCGCGCGAACACCGACGCCTTGCGAGACACTCTTGACCGCTCGTTTCACGATGCCTTCCTCCATCGAGACGGATTCCGACACATCGGACTCAAAATAGAGATCGGCATAATCGACATCCCGGACCTTTACCTTGCCGAGCGCCTGTTGAATTTCCCGGTCCGTGAGGCCGAATTGCGTAAGTTCAACGGATTCATGCATGGCCATACCGCCTAGTCCTCCTCAATGAAGAGTTGAGTATAGCCCATCCATTTTCACAGGCGCAAACGCGAAGACCCTCAACATATTTCTATTCTCGACGGAGAGATTGTTTGACTTTTAGCAACCCGCTGATTAGACTAGGCTCACCTGCCGGTATGCCTTCTTCAACCATAAAACGAAACGTGTAAGGTTTACCTCTCGCGAATGACCAAGGGAACAGCAACCGGTATCGAACATCTCACCGAAGCGGAACTGCTTTCGCTGTTGGACCTCGATCAACTTCCCAAGCATATTGCCATTATTATGGACGGCAATGGCCGGTGGGCGGAGATCCGTGGGTTTCCTCGGATTGCCGGGCATCAAGAAGGCATCAAGTCCGTCCGTGAGATCATGACGCTGTGCGGAGAGCTGGGCATCGGCGCGCTGACGATCTATGCCTTTTCCCAAGAAAATTGGAAGCGCCCGATCCCCGAAATCAACGCGCTCATGATGCTGTTGGAGCATTATCTCCAAAGCGAGATGGACGCGCTCATCGAAAAAGGCGTCCGGTTTCGAGCCATTGGGCGCGTCAATACGCTTCCCCCTTCGGCTCTCCAGTGGGTACGGAGAGCGGAACGTGAAACGCTCCACTTGGACAAGCTGACCCTGACGGTGGCCCTGAGTTACGGCGGACGCTCTGAGATCGTGGATGCGGTTCGGCGCCTGGCCGAGGATTGCACGAAGGGCCTGGTTCAGACGGACGCCATTGATGAAACGCTGTTGGAAGGCTATCTCTCGACACAAGGGCTTCCCGACCCCGACCTGCTGATCCGCACCAGTGGGGAAGCGCGCATCAGTAACTTTCTCCTCTGGCAACTCGCATACACGGAAATGTATTTTACGCCGACCCTCTGGCCTGACTTTCGGCGTCGCGATGCCCTCCTGGCCCTGCTGGATTTTCAACGACGTGAACGCCGGTTCGGCCGGGTGACACCTCCCACTCCCTTTCCGTCAGGCGGATTGTGATCAGAGGTGCCGTGGCGGCTGGCGCTCCTCGGGCATCCGGTCGATGGGATCGTCGCCGCATCTATGCCGCTCTGGTGTTCATCCCCTTGTTTTATGTATTAGTGCGGTACCTCCCGCCTATCGTATTTTTCGGCCTGGTCGTCGGTGCGGCCTGGCTTGCATTGATTGAACTGTACCGTTTGCACTTTCAAAGACCGGCCACAATGGCGATCTCGATCGGTGTGACCATGACGACCATCGTGCTCAGCCACTTGCAGTGGCCGGACGCACTTCCGCTTCGTGCCCTATTCGTGTTCATCATGGCAGCCATCTTGCTGTTCTCTCTTATGTCCAAGCGTGACCTCAGCCAAAGTCTCGTCGATGTGTCCGTTCTGATCTTTGGCATTCTCTATATCGGACTCACGTTGGGACATCTCTTGCTCACCCGCGCCCTGCCTGATGGTATCTTTCTCGTTTTTTTCGTCGTGTTGGTTACGTGGGCCGGCGATACCGGCGCGTACTATGCAGGCGTGAGTCTGGGACGGACTCCACTGGCGCCGAGCATCAGTCCAAACAAGACCGTCGAAGGTCTTCTCGGTGGGTGCCTGCTGGCGGTCATGATTGCGCTCATCGCGCGCGCATGGTTCATCCCCTCGTTGACCATCCTTGATGCCGTCGTGCTGGGCATTATCCTCACCCTGGCTGGGCTCTTAGGTGATTTGTCTGAATCCATGTTC
>DATEPO010000097.1:0-3345 GCA_035273145.1 Nitrospiraceae bacterium | reverse complement strand
GCCGACCAGACTGATGAATCCCGACGCCTCCTCGACACCCACCACGTCTTGCAGTGTTCCTGCGAGGTGACGCAACAAGGATCGCAAAAACCCATCACGCTCCAACGGCACGGGGGCATCTTCAATGATCTTTAAGCTGGGTTGTGCCTGCATAGTGCTCCTTTCAGTCGCATCGGCGTATCGTAGCAGGATTTAGGACAGTCGCTATAGGCGCACGTATTACGTGCTCAACGGTATCGTAGTTCCGCTTTGGCGGCTGCATAAGACAGCAGCCTTTGGCATCCACCCGTGTACCGAGTCTTCCTGACCTCCATCTCTCTATTCGGCTTTCACGGCTTTAGCAATTCTAAGGAGAGTGAGGGAGCTTCGGCAGAACTAGACCGTCGAGCAGCAGATCTTCACCAACTTGAGTGACGTGCAGATCCTTAAGGCGCCATGCCTCCGTCAACGAAGCGGGAGAGGCGCCGCCCACGATCCCCTTCGCGTCCTGTCCCCCTAAGACGGCGGCGGCCATGTACAACCGAAGGCGATTGACCAGACCGGCAGAGAATGCCGATGCGTTCATTTCACTGCCGCCTTCTAGTAAGACTGAGGTCATCCCACGCTTCCCGAGTTCAATTACACAGGCGCGCAACGAGACACGTCCCTGTTCGGTGGGAAGGATCAACACTGTGGCGCCCAGATGCTGGAGTTGCTCAATGCGCCGCTTGGAAGCATGAGCTGTGGTCGCAATGAGGATTTCGCCGCCACCTTTCTTAGACAAGACTTCTGCGGTGAATGGGATCCGCAGACGGCTGTCCAAGACGACTCGCACCGGCTGCCGCGCCACTCGACCGGGCAGTCTCGCCGTAAGTTGCGGGTCATCATGGAGGACGGTACCGATACCTACCATCACGGCATCCACCTGACTTCGCAAGCGATGGACCTGTCGCCGGGCTTCTTCGCCGGTGATCCATCGTGATTCACCGCCGGCCGTAGCAATTTTTCCATCGAGTGTCATCGCCGCCTTGAGGATAACAAACGGCCGCCCGGTCTTGATCCAATGAATGTAGGCCTCATTTAATTCCTCAGCCTCTTCACGAAGACGGCCGACGGTGACCTCAATGCCTGCGCGACGGAGACGAGCCACTCCCCGTCCCTTGACCTGAGAATTGGGATCGAGCATCGCGACGATAACACGGTCCAGTCCGGACTGAATTAGGATAGGCACACAGGGAGGGGTTCGTTTGCGGAGATGGCAGCATGGCTCGAGCGTCACGTACAGTGTCCCGCCGCGCGCCTGCTTTCCGGCTGCCTGGAGCGCGAGAATTTCGGCGTGAGGCTCGCCGGCTTGGTGATGATACCCCTGGCCGATGATGCGGCCTTTCGAGACGATCACCGCCCCGACCATCGGGTTCGGGCTTGTACGGCCCCGCCCTCGTGCCGCAAGACGGAGCGCTCGTTGCATGTAGAGGCGATCGAGATCGGCGGGATTCACCGAGTTCTACGGGAGGCGGATTTGCCGCCAGGCGAGCGGCGTGCCTGCGGGGCTTTGACGGATCGCGTAGACGTTTTGGCCTTTCCGTTTCTCTTGACGCGGCGTGAGGGAGTGGACCGTGGAGACGGTTTCTTTTTTCCCGCCGGCATGGCGTTGAGTGCCGCCTGTGCGGCGGCCAACCGAGCAATCGGCACACGAAACGGGGAACAACTGACATAGTCCAAGCCAAGTTCATGGCAAAACTCGACCGAGCTGGGGTCGCCGCCATGCTCACCGCAAATGCCCAGCTTGATGTCCGGCCGCGTCTGCCTCCCTTCGTTGATCGCCAATCGCATCATCGCTCCAACCCCCTCACGATCCAGCACGGCAAAGGGATCGGCATCGAGAATATTATCGGCCTTCGTCGCGATGTGAGTCCCGCAACTCTGGCAGATCATCTCCTTCCAATTGACTTGTGGACTGAGACATTTGGGACAACAATCCTGGCGCCTCATATAGAAGGCGACGAACTTCGCGGCATCGTCGCGAGAAAATCCAAACGTCGTCTGTGTGAGATCATTGGTGCCGAAGGAGAAAAACTCGGCCTGCTCGGCAATGCGTTTGGCCGTCACCGCGGCGCGCGGCAACTCAATCATCGTCCCCACGAGATAGGACAGTTCGACGCCGTTACATGCCAAGGTTTCCTCGGCGACTTCGCGGATCAAGTCTTTTTGCGCCTTCATTTCGGACACCATCCCGACCAACGGGATCATGATCTCCGGTACGATCTTCTTTCCTTCGCGCCCAAGCTCACAGGCCGCTTCGATGATGGCGCGCGCCTGCATGCGGGTAATTTCCGGCATGGTAATGCCGAGCCGGCACCCTCGGAGGCCTAACATGGGATTAAACTCATGCAGCTCCTCGACCCGCTCCAGCAGCCGTCGCTTCTCCTCAATGATCTCGGCTTGGCCGCCCGTCAATTCCAACTTCGCGATCTCGACCATCAGATCTTCTCGCTTCGGCAAAAACTCATGCAGCGGCGGATCGAGCAAACGGATGGTCACCGGGAAGCCCTCCATCTCCCGATAGAGTCCGATGAAATCCTGCTTTTGTAGCGGCAATAATTGGGCAAGGTACTGCTCCCGCTCTTCACGGGCGCGCGCGAGAATCATCTTCTGCATGATCGGAATGCGGTCTTCCGCGAAGAACATATGCTCGGTGCGGCAGAGACCGACGCCTTCCGCGCCAAATCCTCTGGCGATCTTGGCTTGATCCGGGATATCGGCATTGGCGCGGACGTGGAGTGTTCGGAACTCATCCGCCCAATCCAGGAAGGTCGCAAAAATCCGATACTTCTCCGATCGCCGTGCATCGAGTTTGCCTTGAACGACTTGAATGACCTCCGATTCCACGACAGGAATGTCGCCGTTGTAGACATTTCCCGTGAAGCCGTTGATGGAGAGGTAATCGCCTTCTTTCAAGGTCAGCGATCCGATACGCACGGTCGTATTGTCCTCCACCGTCACCGCGTCGCATCCCGCGACGCAGACTTTTCCCATTTGGCGGGCCACGACCGCGGCATGCGAGGTCATGCCGCCGCGCGCCGTCAAAAACCCTTGCGCCGCGTGCATTCCGTGAATGTCATCAGGACTGGTTTCTTGGCGCACGAGCAGGACCCGCTCACCACGCGCATGCATCTCAACCGCCCGGTCCGGAGTCAGCGCAATTTTACCCGCCGCCGCCCCCGGCCCGGCCGGCAGTCCTTTGCCGACGGCCGGATGTTTGCCTTCTTCCGTCGTGTCAAAAATCGGATAGAGATACTGGGAGAGTTGATCCGGGCTGACCCGCATCACGGCTTCCTGTTTCGTGATCAACCCTTCATTCACCAT
>DATEPO010000096.1:0-7251 GCA_035273145.1 Nitrospiraceae bacterium | reverse complement strand
CATCGTGTCCCATTAGAACTGTCACATCGCAAGGGGGATTCGACGGGTGATCTGGCTTTCACCGACCCACTGAAGACATGGCACCCTCAGTCTACGAGTGAAGCAACGTGGTGGGGAAATGTCCGGACTGCCATCGACGCGGGCCGGCCGTCCCGGTTCTTACTGCACGCATCTTCTCAGCACCGGATATCTCTTGTATTCGAGGCCGCCGAGGCGGTCTTGCAGCAACAGCGCCGGGTGATCCTGATTACGCCGGAGATTTCGCGAGCCGAGACATTGGCGTCGGCAGCCAGAATCCGATGGGGCGAGCGAGTTGAATTGTTCCATAGCGGCCTGCCCGTGGCCCTTCGATACGACCGCTGGCAACGCCTGCAATCCGGCAAAATTGAAATGGTGGTGGGAACCCGATCCGCGATCTTCGCGCCGATGTCATCCGTTGGATTGATCTCTATCGATGAAGAGCAGAATAGCTCGCTGAAAGAAGAAACTGAACCTCGCTACCATGCACGAGACGTCGCCTGGATGCGTGCCCAACTGACCGCGGCCGTCGTGCTGCTCGGCTCCGCCCATCCTTCCTTAGAAACGATCCACATGGTCGGTGCTGGGGTCTCGGAACCATGTCAAGAGGAAGAAACCTATGTCGGCGCAATGACAGCGTTCAAGCAAGGTGATTCTCCGAAGATCCACACCGTTAATCTTCGTGAAACGCCCTATGGCACCGTGTTGTCTGATCCGATGGTCGCCGGCATGAGGACCGCATTCGAGACGCGGGCGGGCATCATTCTTTTTCTGAACCGCAAAGGCTTCGCTCCGGCACTCATCTGCCGAGAGTGTGGTCACGCTCCGCACTGTCCTCAGTGCAGTGTCGCGCTCACGTTTTACAAACAGAACGGACGGCTTCTCTGCCATTATTGCGGCACATCGCGCTCGTTGCCGGATACCTGCATTACCTGTCAGGCCCCTCGGCTCCAACCGAGTGGGATAGGCACTGAGGCGGTTGAAGAATGGACGCGCCGTCTGTTTCCCAATGCCAGGGTTGGACGAGTGGACAGCACCGCGTCTTCCAGCTCGACACACACATCGTCGGTTCGACGAAAATTTCTCGCCGGCGACCTCGATGTGCTGATCGGCACACAGATGTTATGCCAAGGCGAACCGTCACTCTTCGCCGGGTTTGTCGGTCTCATTCAGGCCGATGCAGGACTGCACTTGCCGGATTTTCGTGCCAGTGAGCACACGTACCATACGCTGATGGACGCAATTGCGTTGGCGCAGCCCAGAACAAATGACGGACAAGTCGTGCTCCAAACCTTGCTTCCGACCCACTATGTCATACAAGCCGTGGTGAACCAGGACCCGCCACTGTTCTACAGACAGGAGCTGGCCTATCGCCAAGCCTTAGCCTATCCTCCTTTTATGCGCTTAATCAGTTTGCGCGTCTCCGGAAGAGATTTCGATCGAACGAGACAGGCTGCTGGTCACTGGGCCGAACAATTAAAGAAGACGAGCCCACAGCTCACCGTCTGGGGTCCGATCCCTTCGGCTATCGCGAAACTGCGAGGCAAACATCGCTGGCAGATTATCGTGAAATCAAGTGATACAGAAATGCCGCGACGATGTGTGCAAGACACATTGACCGACCTAGAAACGTGCAGAGGGTGGAGCGGAATAAAATTCGAAGTGGACGTCGATCCTGTCACAACCCTCTAGCCGGACTTTCGGCCTCTCCGCATTGTCCTGTCTTCTGACAGGGACTTCGGATCAGCATGCACAAACTTCTTGAAGAGGCCATAAGAAAAGGTAAGCCAAAAAATCGACGAGACCAAGCCGAACAGCATGGCCGTTAGCATTGAAACTATCTCTTCTTCGGTCGGCTCCCGATCCACAAGTTTACCTTGAATCATAGTCACCACCGCCAAGGCGAGGCTTTCCACCCCCAGCAGGGCCGTCGTCCACGCCCACACCGCCGCGACCGAAGCGCTTGCCCACGACAAAAGCATGCCCAGAACCAGTGCAACGACAACCAAGGCGACGACCGGCGCCTCACCCCAGACGAGCCATACGCCGAAGGTCACGACCAGACTTCCAATAGCAGCATTCAGTCGAAGCGACCACTTACTCATCGTCTCGATCCGTTTTATAACCGTCGGCAGTGTGAAGCGTCCATCATGGGAAGTCAACGGTGCTTGACCCCGTATCTATGTACGTATGGTATACGTATCGTCATGCTAATGGGAGCAGAACGATGTCGAAGGCTACATTGAAGAAAGAAAAGTAGACGTTGTCGTTTGACCGATGTTAAAGGATTTGCTAAGGCGGCGCGCCGCAAAGGGGTATATCCGGTGACGTTTTTGGAAGACCTGGTTCGGGAACGCTTGAATCCATACGGGGCACACAGACTTCCTTGAAAGAGTTAAGTACGTAAGGTCGCTTCACAAGCAAGCGCGCAACAAATCGATGAGGCATTTTTGACCGAGATCCGTGCATGGCAAAAATCTCGGTCCTCATAGACACGGACGTATCTATCGATTATTTGAACACCGGCGCTTGAGTTTTCTATTCGACACCGCTCGCTCTACCATCTATTATTCCGTCATCACGGAAAAAGAACTGCTATCCAAGTTGAGGCTCCGAGAAGCCGAACGCCAGGAAATTACGTCGCTGCCGATCGGTCAGACTGACCGAAAGCCATTACGATTCGATATTCCAGGCTCCGGCACCGCTACCCATGGCTGGAAGGAGGCCGATGCGCTGGTGGCAAGTGGGCTCGTAAACGATTGCCCTTGCATACTCGCAACACAAAACATTTTCGGGACATTGCCGATCTGACCATCTTTGAGATTTAACAGCAGCGCATCCGCCGCTGTTTCATAGAGTCAGACCATCAGCGGCGACAGTTCTCGCACACGATTAAAGCCGCTTTCGAGCTTCGCCCGATTTCTCCATTGCCGATGTTCACCAAGATCACCGGTGTTCCCGGACAAGCGCAATGAATAGTCGTCTCCGCTATAATTCACTCCAAAACGGGTCTCGCGCTCGATTGCCCCTATGTCTAATTTCCAGCCCATGCCGATCCAGCCGTTGCCGCCGCTACTCCAATAAAATCAAGGCTAAGGCCGGATGCATGCCATGGCGTCCTGATGGAACTTCAATGGGAATAGTTGTGGTCTCCTTGAAATTCGCCCTCCCCTCACCCTCACCTACAGAGAGAAGGACTTTAATAGAGAAAATGCCGTCAGCAGGGAAATGGCGGAAGACTTCTCAATTCAAATGCGATCAATAAGATTTAGACGAAGGCTCGCCCTAGCAGGAGACCTTAGGAAGGCCATCCTCTCTTTCGAGAGGGTGTGGGTCCGTTAGGCCAACTCAAAAGAGAGAACCTAGAGATGAAAAGCTAAAGGAGTGGGGACCATGCTCATTGGTCCCCTCGAAGAGGAACGAAGGCGTTTAGTTTAGAAATCTAGGCATTCATTATCTTTTGGTGCCTGTCAAACACGAGAAGCGTCATAGTCGGCGCTTGTGGCTTGATGCAACCGTCTCGGCTTCCGCTGCCTCATTGCCTTGCTCTCTGTGTTTCAGTATCGTAGCTCGCATGAGCGACGTTCTCGACCGGATCATGGTGATCTCCGATTTGGACGGTACCCTTCTCGATTTAGAGACCTATTCCTCCACAGCAGCCTATCCAGCGTTAGAGGCTCTAAAAAAGAAAGGAGCCTGCCTTGTATTCGCTTCGAGCAAGACGCGGGCGGAACTGGAGCCGATTCGTAACCGATTGGGCCACGATGGCCCGTTCATTGTGGAAAATGGCGGCGCGCTGTATGTCCCGGTCGGCTTCTTTGGCGTTTCATTGGACTGCGACGTACGGCGAGGTAAATACGAGATCATCGAATTCGGCACGCCGTACGCTACGCTCCGCGCGGCGCTGAAAGACATTGCGGCGGTGCTCAAAGTTGAGATTCACGGCTTCGGAGACATGACGATCGACGAAGTGGCCGAGCGGACCGGGCTCACGCATCACGAGGCCACGTTGGCCAAACAGCGCGAATACGACGAGCCGTTTGTGCTTGATAATGACGCGCTCATCGAATCAGTGCGTCGCGAGGCCGCTGCGCGAGGCTTGACGTGCGCCAAAGGAGGCCGATTCCATCACCTGCTAGGGCCCAACGATAAAGGAACAGCCTGTCGATTTTTCATCCAATGTTGTCGCCGTCAGCTTTCGACTTCTCAGGGACGTCTCTACACCATCGGGATCGGCGACAGTGCCAACGATCAGCCCATGCTTGCGGCGGTCGATCAACCGATCCTCGTGCAAAAACCGGATGGATCGTACGATCCTGCTGTACAATTCCCGCATATACTCCATGCGCCTGGGATCGGACCTGCTGGCTGGAATGCAGCGGTTCTCCATGTGCTGAAAAGCCTCTGAGCACGAAAGTCCTCAGCCGTCAGGCTTCAGCTATAAGTCGGCACGGATCCCCCCTTGATAAAAGGTCTGCTGAAGACTGATACTTGATTGCTCAAAATTTATCGAATAAAAGCCTTCCTCTTCATCGTCCAGATAAGTTTTCTTCTTGCGGCTCTTTCCTTGACGGCTTGACAGGTGCCTTCTTGGTAAGTGTGATTGCGGGTTGTTCAGTTGTGAAATGGTGAATTTGTAAAGTTCTTTATTTCATCACAGCTGCCCTCCCCCTTGATATCAAAACGGATGAGAAGCGGGCAGCGAATGAATAACCCGCTCTACGGGTTCCAGCCGCCCACAGCGAGCATGATAAAGAAAGCAAAGATATAGGCAACCGGCACATGCCAGCCCTGCTTGACCCATTGAAGACTATTTTTTGCTACCGGAAACATATTGCTGATTGCCACGCCGGCCGATGATCCAAACCAAATCATTGACCCGCCGTAGCCGACGGTGAAGGCCAGTATGCCCCAATCGTAGCCGCCTTGGTAGAGTGCCAAGGCAGTAAGAGGGATGTTGTCGAAGACTGCGCTGAGAAATCCCAAACTGAACGCGGTCTCCCAAGAAGGAGGCGGCAATGCTTTCACCGGCATCAAGCTGGCACTGAGTACCAGCAGCACAAGGAAGAGCGCTCCTTTGTAGGCATGCTGCAACTCCCGCCATGGCGTCGTTCGGATGAATGACCCAAGCAGAATGCCCGCCCACAATCCCGCGGCAGGCGCATTAAATGCAACATTTCCGGCAATCGTGAGGATCATGCTCAGGGCGACTACCAAAAGTCTGCCGCGGTCAAGCGTAATTGTTTTCGAAGACAACGACATAATCGGCTGAAAGTTATGCTGCGTTCTTGCCGCAATCACACCTGAGAAGCCGATAGCCACCGCTGCGCCAATAAACGCTTTAAAAAATACTGTGGCGGGCACACCCGCAAGCCACATCATTGTTGTGGTGGTATCGCCTATGACAGATCCCGCACCGCCAGCATTGCTCGCCGCGACTAACGCCACGAGATAACTCAAGGTGACTCGGTTTTGATAGACCGTCTTGGCCATGACACCGCCGATCATGGCACCGGCAATATTGTCGAGGAAAGTTGAAAGGACGCCCACCAGAATTAATAAGATGAAACCGCCGGTCCAGCCTGAAGGCAACCACTGCGGCAGCCATGAAGGCACTTCGGTTTGCTCAAACTGTTTCGCAAGCAATGCAAAACCGAGGAGCAGACCCAGAAGGTTAAATAAAAGAGGTGACTCATGAGCCAAGTGATGGGCGAGATTAATTCCTGGCCCGAAGAGTTTGTAGATGACGAGACATAAGCTTCCAACGGCTGCGATTTCAAGCGCTCGGCGATGAAATACGGCGATACCAAAGAGCATCGCGGCGAAAATAATAAATTCCATTTCGGGCATGGAGACCTATGGGAATCGGATCTACGGTTCAGTAGCCGGTGAACTCATGTGCGTTGTCTCACGACAAATAGGTGTTTGTAAAGCGAACCCGTATGGCACTATTCCGCGCTGCTGACGACCTTAGGGAAAATGCTCGCCAGCGGCGGGCCTCACCATTCTCTTTCTGAGCCGCAGCGGTTGTATTTTGAAATCGCTATGCAATGCTGTTCAGCAAGTTGATGAACCGGTTGAATACCCGCGGCGCATTGATCATTACCGCATTGACCTTTGCCCTGCTGCTGGGCTATGTGGCTGAAGCGGTGCGTGTGGCGCCGCTCGTCGGCGCATTGGCCCGCCGGGCTTATTCTTGCCCGAACGGAACACCATGACGTTTCTCTCGCCCGTGTTCCTGAAGGTCTGCTGGCAGACAGGAAGGTCGGCTGAGGAACCTGCCGCGCGGCATCTCTGAAGCGGATCTGAAGCGGAAAGGACGAGCGGGCTACCGCGCCGAAGTCGTTTTCAAACTCGTGGTAACGGATTTCACAATCGTCATTTTCTTTAGCGCATCGACAAAGAGGTCTGGGGTCTGCGGCTGAGGCAGATCGACTTCGACATTGTACCAACCGGCATTGATTTGCCCTGCTCGACCATGGATTTCCTGAATGAGATCTTGGATGCTTTTTTCCGGCGTGTTCTCTTGAAACGACACCCAAAAGGTAAAGGGAGCCAACGCGGGCAGGTCTCGCGTGCTGTCGGTAATTCCAGGAAACGAACCTGGCGACAAAGTCGTCAGCTCAGCCACTTTGGCGGGAATCGCGCCGCTCAGGTCGGAAGGCATTGCCTGAGCCAGCGTCACCGCGGCTGGCTTGGCTCCTCGCTCGGCTTTCCCGGACATGTCTGCACGCGCCAATCCAACCCGTCCCACTCGCGCAGCTTCATCCAGCTGGGCCATCTGTAGCGATACCCGGCCGACGCGATCGGTGAGTTGTAACTGTCCTTGCGTCAATCCTTCTATGGACTGATGAGCCCGTGCCAACATTTGTTGCTGAGCTTGCAGAGTGCGCATGGTCGTTTCCTGAGCTTGCATCACTCTGACCAAGACTTCCTCTTGCCGTGCCATCGCCTTTTCCGACACAGCGGCCTCGGGGTGGAGGACGGTCACAGTGGGCGCCGGCGGTTCAGAGCGCGGTGCCGATCCAACACGATCTGACACCCGGTCTGCGACAAGGAATAGGATTGCAACGGCAAAGCCGGCCCGTCCTATCATCGTCACATTCGACCACACGGATTGAGGGGACCGCGAAGCCATTACCGACCGCGAGACTTTGGGATGCGCCTCATTGATAGCGGAGGTCGCCTGTTTCAAGGTCAGCTTGGCGGCGTGATACGCCACCTGAACGGATC
>DATEPO010000095.1:0-27746 GCA_035273145.1 Nitrospiraceae bacterium | reverse complement strand
ATCGAAGTCTTGCGCGTGATGAGAATGACGAGGAGCTTCGGACGATACTGGTCGTCATGCTGACCTCATCGCGCGAAGAGCGGAATCTCGCCGGATGCTATCGGATGGGGACAAACGCCTATGTCGTCAAGCCGGTCGATTTTCAGCAATTTGTTCAGGCCATGAAGCACCTCGTCGCCTTCTGGGCATTAGTGAATGAGCGGCCCCGGCAACCTCATTCTCTGCCTGCCGGACACGAGACAGAGCGCCTGTCATGAAAGATTTCTTGCGTGCTCTGCATCTGGAAGACAATCCCCTTGATTCGGAATTGATTGAGTCCATGCTGGTCGGCGAGGGCATTCCCTGCCGTATTCAGCGTGTCACGACGCGGATGGGTTTCGTGCAGGCACTGGAGCGCGACCAAATAGATGTCATCCTCAGTGATGTCTCTGTGCCGGCCTTCAATGGCATGGAAGCGCTGGCAATTGTGCGAAAGACCTGTCCACATATTCCGTTTATCTTCGTCACCGGAACGGTCGGTGAGGAAACCGCGATCGAGACCCTCAAGAGCGGCGCGAAGGATTATGTGCTCAAGCAGCGCCTGTCGCGGCTGGTCCCGTCCGTCAAGCGGGCGTTGCGTGAAGCGGAGGAGCGCAATAAACGGAAGCGGACGGAAGACCTCTTGCGCGAACGCGAGCAGCTCTTTCGGTTGATTATGGAGAATACGACCGATCTCATTGCCGTCTTAGATATACACGGTCGGCGCGTATACAACAATCGGGCGTATCAGGCGCTTCTAGGGACTCAGGAGCCGTTGCGAGGCACCGATTCGTTTCGCGAGGTACATCCGGACGACCAAGCGGCTATTCGAATGCTCTTTTTCGAGACCGTTGAAACCGGCATCGGGAAACGCACCGAGTATCGCTTGGTCGTCCCTGATGGGCGGGTCCGACTGATCGAGTCGCAAGATAACGTCATTCGAGATGCCGCGGGTGCCGTGGTCAACGTCGTGGTCGTCTCCCGCGATATCACGGAGCGCAAACAAGCCGAAGAAGCACTCCGGCGAAGCGAGCATTGGCTTCGCACGATCCTCGATAGCGAGCCTGCCTGTGTCATGATCGTCGGTCGTGATGGACTCATTGAGGAAATGAACCCGGCGGGGCTGGCGATGGTGGAAACCGCATCCGAGGTGGAGGCCATCGGACATCCGATTCTGCCGTTCATCCATACTGAGGAGCAAGAGACATTTTCGTGCCGGCATCGGGACGCACTGGCAGGGTCGCCTCAACGATTCCAATGTCGACTCGTCACCTTGCAGGGAACTGTTCGATGGATTGAAGCGTATGCCGTTCCGTTCGGTGAAGATCAGCGAGAGCCGATGTCGGTGTTGATCGTCGCGCGGGACATCACCGAATCCCGAAAGATGGAGGCCCAGCTTCAGCAGGCGCTGAAGATGGAGGCCATCGGCCGTTTGGCCGGAGGCGTCGCACATGACTTCAATAATATGCTGACGGGAATCTCCGGACATGGTGACCTTCTGCTCCGGCAGTTGCCTTCAGAGAGTCCGTTGCGCCGGCATGCGGAGGAAATCAAGCAGTCGTGCAAGCGCTGCGCCGCCTTGACGAATCAGTTGCTCACGTTCAGTCGAAGTCAGGTGCTACAGCCCAAGATCATGGATATCAGTCGAGCGTTGATCGGGATGGAAAGTATGCTTCGTCCCTTGATCGGCGAAGACGTCATTCTTCGCATCCACGCCGAGACGGCGCCGGCGCATGTCCGCGTGGACCCGACCCAACTCGAGCAGATCGTGTTGAATCTCTCGATCAATGCTCGAGACGCCATGCCGAATGGCGGTCTGTTGACGATCGAGACGGCCACGGTGATGTTGGATGGGGCGGCGGTCGCTCATCGTGAAATTCGCCCCGGCGTCTATCTTCGCTTGAGCGTGCAAGATACCGGGACAGGGATGGACGAACAGACCATGCTGCGGATCTTCGAACCGTTCTTTACGACGAAGGAGCCGGGGAAAGGGACGGGGCTTGGCCTTTCGACAGTGTACGGCATCGTCCAACAAAGCGGCGGGTGGATTGAAGTCGACAGCATCATGGGGAAGGGTTCTACGTTTCTGTTGTTCTTCCCGATCATGGATGGAGCAGGCCAACGATCATCAGTGCCGGGGCATGGCCAACTCGGGCATTCCGACCCCAAGGCGATTTTGGTCGTTGAAGACGATCCGGTCGTGCGAGGGATTATCCAAGAAGTCCTCAGCCTGAGCGGCTATCGGGTGGTCGAAGCGGCTAATGGTGAAGAGGCGATTGCGCGATGCCGTCACGACGATGGCCACTTTGATCTGTTGTTGACGGACGTCGTGATGCCTCACTTGGGCGGGCGCCAATTAGCCCAACAACTCCACGGGTGCTATCCGCAGATGAAGATCCTTTTTATGTCCGGGCATCTGGATGATGCGATCCTGCGTGAAGGCTTGTCCAGAGAGGGAATGGCCTTTCTCCCCAAGCCGTTCACGCCGGAAGCGCTGGAGCAAAAGATCCGCGATATTCTGCTGCCGCCCGGTTGAATTCCATCTTCGTGCGCCTCGTCGTGACTCCGATGCAGCGACGCGCGTTGTAGGTGATTTGCGGCAAGGTCGTTAGCATGGACTGCGAGACAGCGAACATTCGCTGCCACTCCAGTCGGCCCTAGATTATGTAGAGCCAAAAGTCTGACTCATTCAGTGGCTTGTCTGTGATCGGCCATCCAGATTCTTGCGCGCCCTCTCCTCGTCCCGACCCTGCCATTGCACTCTTTCGATTAGGCCTTCCTTCTAAAGAATAATCCGGCCACGGCCGATACGTCTTCGTGGGACTATGCGGAGACTAGGAGTGAACGATTGACGAATCCTACGCAAGCAGCCTTGAACAGTGGTCAGGGAGAGAGGTGGTCGGCTCGATCGAGATTGACCGCGATCCTCGCGACGGTGCTCCTTATCGTCCTGTGTCTGTCAGTCGTGACTATCATTCATGATGTGGCGTCCGATTTCGCGCGCGGGTTACAAATCATGGTTCTATTTCTATGCGGGACGCTGATCGGCGGTCTAATCTTCACGCATCTCCCCAAAGGTGGCGCATTGTCTTCAGGCGGCAAAGGAATCCCCGAAAGCGATTCGTTCCTGCGCAAGCAACAAGCGGCGCTCTGGCGATTAACGAAAAGTAAGAGCATCCATGGTGGAGTGTTAGAAGAGGCGTTGCGAGAAGCGACGGAAGCTGCGGCGCATACACTGGAGGTTGAGCGGGCCAGCGTCTGGTTATTTAATGAGGGGGCTTCGTCCATTCTCTGTCATGACTTGTTTGAGCGAAGCGCCAATCGCCATTCACGAGGGTTGGAGCTAACGGCCGAGGATTATCCCGTGTATTTCCATGAACTCGGTGCCGAACGGGTGATTGCGGCGACCGAAGCACGAAATGACTTTAGAACTGCGGAATTCGCCCCTCGATATTTAAGGCCGCTTGGCATTGCCTCTCGATTGGATGCACCGATTCAAAGCGGGGGCCGAATGGTCGGCGTCATCTGTCATGAGCATGTCGGCGCGGTGCACGAATGGACGTTGGAAGAGCAGCAATTCGCCAATTCGATGGCCAATCTGGTCTCTTTGGCATTAGAGGCGACCGAACGCTTACAGGCTGAATCGGCGTTGCGGAAGAGCGAAGAGCGTGTCCGCAGCATTATCGATACGGCGCTCGATGCCGTCATCGGTATGGATGAGGGTGGCTACGTGCTCGATTGGAATCGATGCGCTGAAACGATTTTTGGATGGACGCGTGAAGAAGCCGTCGGGCGAGAACTGGGAGACATGATAATCCCGCCTCAATATAGAGAGGCACACCGGCGTGGACTCCGACATTTCCTCACATCGGGAGAAGGGCCTGTTCTTAATAAACGGATCGAAATCACAGGCCTGCGCCGGGATGGGTCTGAATTTCCCATTGAACTGGCGATCAGCCCGCTGAAGACCGCAACCGGGTATGAATTTAATGCGTTTGTGCAGGATATCAGCGAACGTAAACAAGCCGAAGACGAACTGAGGGGCGCCAAAGAGTCTGCGGAAGCCGCGAATCGGGCCAAATCGCAGTTTTTGGCCAATATGAGTCATGAGATCCGCACGCCGATGAATGGGGTCTTGGGCATGATCGATCTCATGTTGGCGACGACGTTGACGTCAAAACAGCGACGGTTTGCCGAAACCGTGCGTCAATCCGGTCACAACCTTTTAGAGATCGTCAACGAAATCCTCGATTTTGCCAAAGTCGAGGCTGGAAAGTTGACGCTCGAGCAGGTGGACTTCGACACGTATGAAACCGTCGAAGAGGTGATCGATTTAGTCGCGGAGCGGGCGCAGGCGAAAGGATTGACATTGGCCTGCGAAATCGACGAACGGGTGCCCGTCAGGCTGAAGGGAGATCCGGGCCGGCTGCGGCAGATCCTGATTAATTTGCTTGGAAATGCGATCAAGTTTACGGAACGCGGCGAAGTCGTCGTCCGCGTACAGGTTGAAGCGGCGTCTCCGGACCCGCCGCAGTCCGTGGATGACCTGCCCTGCTCCTCTGAGAAGAGTCCGGCTCTCGAGTCGCTGCCCTCGATGGCATCGTTGCCGGCATCGCGGTGCCGTTTGCGCGTCTCGGTCGTCGATACCGGAATCGGAATCCCGCTCCATGCGCAAGCGAATATTTTTGAACCCTTCGCTCAGGGCGACGGGTCTACCACCAGGAAATATGGCGGAACGGGGCTGGGCCTTGCCATTGTCAAACAGCTCGCTGAAATGATGCACGGTTCGGTGTCGGTGCACAGTATTCCCGGCCGCGGGTCGACGTTCTCGTTTACGGTTCAGTTACAGATGTCCGACGAGTCGTCCTCCGCGGCCTGCGCTCGCCGCTATGATCTCGATGGGCTGAGAGTACTGATTGTCGACAGCAACCCGACCACGCGATCCATTTTGGAGAATCAGTTGAAGGCGTGGCATATGCACTATGGCGCAGCAGAATCGGGAGCCGAGGCGCTGGCATTTTTACAGTATAAATCGACGCGCGGAACGCCGTACGACCTCGTCATTTTCGATTCGCAATTACCGGACATGGATGCGTTGACGCTTACACGTGAGATCAAAAAGCGTCCTGAGTCTAGCGGCTTGCGCCTTGTGATGCTGTCGGCGATGGCGCAAACGGAAGATGCCGAAGTTCTTCAGCAGACCGGCGTTCAAGCTATTTTGACCAAACCGTTCCGTCAGTCCCGGTTATACGATTGCCTCGCCACCGTGATGGGCGGCTCCTTAGAAGAGCAGGCGGCATTGCGCCGTATCGCCCCTCAACAAGCAGGAGTTCGGACATTGGCCCATGGCCGGATATTGCTGGCGGAAGATAATCCTGTGAATCAGGAAGTCGCGCTGGGTATGCTTGAAGCGCTTGGATGTCATGCTGATTTGGCCTCGAACGGTCTGGAGGTGCTTGATGCGTTGAAGCAGAAGACCTATGACTTGATCCTGATGGATTGCCAAATGCCGGAAATGGACGGTTTTGAAGCGACACGCCGCATTCGGGAATTGGAGCAAGAGCGTTCGCCATTCGCCGTTCGCCAATCCGATTCAGGCCCCGAACATCGAGACCCGAACCTCAGACCATCTTCTTGCCACATTCCCGTCGTCGCCGTGACGGCTCATGCCATCACGGGGGACCGCGAGCGGTGCATTACGGCTGGAATGGATGATTATCTCAGCAAGCCGTTTGTGCAAGATCAATTGCAGGCTCTGCTTCTGCGTTGGTTGCCGCCTCCGAAAAATGAAGATTCGACGGTTGACGTTCGACATTCGAACCCCGAATCTCGGTCCTCGATCCTCGACGCGGCTCCGGAGCAAGAAGGTTCCACGTTCGCCGTTCGACGACCCGATCCGAACCCCCGACGCCCGACGCCCGACCCTCGAACCTCGAACGCTCAGCCCTGCGTAGACGTGTCCACGATCGATCCACGTGCGTGGGAGAGCATTCGATCGCTGCAGCGGCCGGGACAGCCGGACATGCTGTGCAAAGTCATCGATAAATATCTCTCCTCCAGCCGACAGTTGATCGACACGATGCGAGCGGCCGTTCCGCAGAATGATGCCGGGTCGTTGCATAGAACGGCACATAGTCTCAAATCCAGCAGTGCGATGTTGGGCGCGCTGCGCTTAGCCGCGCTGTGCAAGGAAGCCGAAGCCATGGGACGGACGAACCTGCTCAGCGGCATGCCGGTTCTGTGGGAGAAAATCGAATCCGAATATGCAGTCGTTCAAGAAGTGTTGATGGATGAACTGAATCAGGTGAGGTCATGAACGTCTCCGCGGGATACACAGAGACGGCGAAAGCGCGCGCCCTTCTGGTGGACGATGATCCCGTGATGCGAATACTCGTGCGAGAGGCGTTGGAGCAGTGCGGTCTCATGGTCGATGAAGCGGAAGACGGGCGGCAGGCGCTGTCCGCCTATAAAAGCACGAGACCGGATATTGTCCTACTAGACGTCATGATGCCGCTGATGGATGGGTTTGAAGCGTGCCGGCAGCTCCGCGCAAATCCCGAAGGTGACCGGACCCCCGTCATTATGGTGACCGGTCTGGAGGATTTTGACTCCATCACACAGGCCTATGAAGCCGGGGCGACTGATTTTGTCACGAAACCGATTAATGCGGTGGTCTTAAGTCATCGCGTGCGCTACATGTTGCGCGCAAGCCGCGCGCTAGGAGATTTGCGGCTGGCCAAAGAGTCGGCAGAAGCGGCCAATCGCGCCAAAAGCGAATTTCTCGCCAATATGAGTCATGAAATCCGTACACCGATGAATTCTATCCTCGGCATGGCCGATCTTCTTGCTGAGACCGCTTTGGAACCGACTCAATCCGACTACGTGGATACCATCCGGAGAGCCGGCAACGCGCTCCTCATTTTAATCAACGATATCTTGGATCTTTCTAAAGTAGAGGCCGGTCAATTTGCCTTGGAATCAATTTCATTCAGTGTGCATGAGTTGCTCTCCACGTCACTCGATCTCTTTACCAAACGTGCACGCGACAAAGGCATCGAGCTTCGATATCAAATCGCTCCTGATGTGCCGATCACCCTGGTCGGCGATCCGCATCGCCTTCGGCAGATTCTGATTAACCTGCTCGGGAACGCGGTGAAGTTCACCGATCGCGGTGAGATCGATGTTCAAGTACAGGTGACCAGTGCCGGACAATCGATTGGAGTGCCGACCGGTGCCGGCTCTCTCTTGGAATTTTCTGTGCGGGATACAGGGATCGGAATCTCACCCGAGAAGCACAATTTGGTGTTTGAAAGCTTCGCACAAGCCGATTCTTCGACGACACGAAAATATGGAGGCAGCGGCCTCGGCTTGGCCATTGCCAAACGTCTCGCAGAGCTCATGGGCGGATCCATGCGGCTTCAGAGCGAGCTGAATCAAGGAAGTGTATTTTCATTTACCGCTCGCTTTGGTTTCCCGGCGCAGGCACCTGCCGATGCGGCGCTCTCGCAGGCCACCTTGCTGCAAGGAAGACGCATCGCGCTCATCGATGATGATCCAACAAGCGCCGCCGCATTGTGTAGTATGTTTGCAGGATGGGGAGCCGCGGTCGACGTCGTGGCCAACGGCGAGTCGGCAGTGAACGACATCGCGTGTGCTCAGCAGGCCGGACGGCCGTACGGCCTGGTATTGCTCAGCGCCCGTTTATCGGGCGGCGGCGGCTTTCAAGTCGCGGAGGCATTGCTCAAGATTCCTATTCTGCCGCAACAGATCATCATGCTGCTCCAAACCAACGGCCGAAGCGGTGACATTGCCCGGTGCCACGACCTTGGCCTCGGGGGATTCGTCTTTAAGCCGGTCCAAGACACGGATCTCCTTCAAATGGTTCGAGCCGGTCTCGAAGGCACACCCCCAGACAGCAAAACTCCGGGCCGGCCATTCGGCGCGCCTGCGCTGCATCCGTCCTTGCGTATTTTGTTGGCAGAGGACTCACAGGATAATCAAACGCTGATTCTGGCCTATCTCAAGCAGGTCGCGCACAGCATTGAGATCGCCGAAAACGGATCGATCGCTGTCGAAAAATACAAGACGCAGCGGTACGATCTCGTCCTCATGGATGTGCAAATGCCTATCATGGATGGATATGCCGCGACGAGAGCCATGCGAGAATGGGAGACAACCCAAGGCCGACCGCCGATTCCGATCATTGCTTTGACCGCCCATGCGCGGCAGGAAGACGCCGAGAATAGCCGAGTCGCAGGGTGTACGGCCCACCTGACCAAGCCCATCAAAAAGGCAGCCTTACTGTCGGCGCTGCTTGAGTATGCCAAGCATGAGGTCACACGATGACCGAGTCCTGCCGCGATGACGAGGGCTCCATTCCCATACGAGTCGATCCTGACATCGCTTCGCTCATTCCTGGCTTTCTGGCTAATCGACACAAAGATGTCGTCTCCCTGCTTGATGCGGTGGACCACGGTGACTTCGAGACGGCCCGTATTCTGGGCCACAGTATGAAAGGATCGGGAGGCGGGTACGGGTTTGACGGAATCACGGATATCGGTGCCGAGATTGAGACGGCGGCGAAACGAAACGATCCCGTCGCCATTCGTTCTCAGGTGAAGGCCTTATCGCGGTATTTAACTCGTGTCGAAATCGTGAGCGATGGTCCTTCGCCGATCTGAACGCGCTGAACGAGCGTTGGACGGTCGTTACAAAATTCCTTGCCGTCAGTGGTATTCCCACGTCTATCCGACAAGAGACGATTGCCGTCCTGTGGCGTTTCTTCAGAAACCGTACTCTCCACTAAATTCTCCTTACGACGCCGCAGAACAACTTCACCACTCCGGTATGATTTTGGTCGACCGTTGAGCGGGGCCACTATTGCCCCATCGGCCTTAGTCATATAGGGCCTAAAAGTCTCCACTCGCCTGCTTCCGGCCCTATCTGTTTTTTCTTAATCACTGTAACATCGCGTCAGTAGTGGACATTCTCCTTAATAGGTAGGTCATGGGATCCGCGCATATCGTGGTCGTAGATGATGATCATGGAGTTCGAGAAGTGCTCCACGATCTCTTAACTCAGGAAGGGCATCATGTCACCGTCGTGGCTGATGGGCCGTCGGCCATCCAAACAGTGAAGGATACGGTCGTCCAGGTTGTCATCGCCGATTTGCGATTGCCCGGCATGGACGGCCTCTGCGTGTTGGAGCGAGTGGCTCAATTAGACGCCAAGATTGTCGGCATCGTGATGACCGGCTATGGGACCATCGATTCTGCCGTCAAAGCGATGAAGGCGGGCGCCTTTGATTTCATCACCAAACCGTTCGATGCCGATGCAGTCTCGATCGTAGTCCGTAAGGCGCTCGAGTTCCAGCGACTGCGGCAGGAAAATGTCTTGCTGCGGAAAACGGTTCGCGATCAGTACCGCATGGAGCATTTGATCGGAACTAGCGAGACCATGCGGGAACTCTTGGAATTTATCGACAAGGTTGCCGATAGCGACAGCACCATCTTGATCTCGGGCGAAAGCGGAACCGGCAAGGAATTGATTGCCAGAACCATTCATTACAACAGCTCCCGGCGCGATCAGCCGCTCGTGCCGGTCAATTGCGGCGCGATCCCGGAAAACCTATTGGAGTCCGAGCTGTTTGGGCATGAAAAGGGAGCGTTTACAGGCGCCGTGAACGCGCGCCTGGGCCGATTTGAATTGGCTCATGGCGGCACCCTGTTTCTTGACGAGGTCGGGGAGATGAGCTTGCCCCTTCAGGTCAAACTGTTGCGGGTTCTCCAGGAACGGTGTTTTGAACGGGTCGGCGGCACAAAGACCATCGGCGTGGACGTGCGGATTTTGGCGGCGACCAATCAAGACCTAGAAGTTGCCGTGCAGGAAAAGCGATTTCGGAAGGACCTCTTTTATCGCCTGAATGTCATTCCTGTGACTATTCCACCGCTTCGAGAACGTGTCAGCGACATTCCCTTACTCATCGAACATTTCCTGGCGCGGTTCAATGAGATGAAACAAGCGTCGGTCCGCGAGGTGGATCCGGAGGCCATGGAATATGTGTTGCATTACCACTGGCCCGGAAACATTCGCGAACTGGAAAACTTAGTTGAACGGCTCGTTGTCTTGAAGAAAACCGGCACCATTAGGCCGAGCGATCTTCCCGACAAAGTGCTTCGATCGCTTCCGCCTCCGCTCACGAGGCTGGAAGAACCGCTGGCCTTGAATGGGACCGGCATCGACCTGGTCAAGGAACTGGAGCGGCATGAGAATCGTCTAATTATCGAGGCGATGCGCCGTGCCAATGGGGTCACGAGCAAAGCTGCACAACTCCTGCATATGAATCGAACGACTCTGGTCGAAAAGTTAAAACGCAAGGGAATGGATCCAAAACTTCAAGGGGAATTGTATTCTTCGTAGGCGCCTCCTATTCCTTGAATCCGCACACGTCGTAGAGCCTCTGATCCCACAACCTCGCACCTCGACAGATCTTCTGAACCCTGTGTCCTTTTTCTGAGACGGTCATTCTGTCCTCGGTGTTGTGAAAAGCGAACAGCGAAATAGCCGGCTACACAACGCTGTCCATGCCCATGGCCGATTTTCCTTGATATTCGTCAGCCATCTTCCGTCATCTATGTGGCACAAGGAATGCTTCAACCATCAGTGAGACTAGAAGAATTTGGTAAGTGTTCCGCATCACCTTTTTATATAAGGAGCATAACCATGACGAACTCAGCGAAGATCACAGCGTTGGTGGCGGGCAGTGCCGTGGTTGGTGCAGGACTCGGTCTCCTGCTTGCGCCCCAGACCGGTGCAGACATGCGACGACAGGTTCGGCACTATGCCAAACGGGCGCAGGTCCAGGCGGCTCGGATGAGTCGCAGCGTGCAAGCCGGGTTCGAGCGTGTGATTGAACAAGGAAAGTTATCTCAGGAGACCCCAAGCCGGCGGCCGGTTGAAGCGGCCTAAAGCCTTTGCCTCAACCATTTATTGGCATTGAGGATTGTCGGCCGTTTGTTGGGAAGTCTTTACACGTTGGTTCCACCTACCCGTACTAATCAGTGAGGTCAGGGCCGCAGCAGCGGCCCTGATCCAAGTGATTCCATCCAGTTGCATTCCCCATAGGCGCATCCCCCTCATTCATAAACCTGCCTGCGTCTCACGCCAATTTATGCAATGCTGAGCACTATCGATTATCGTTCGCTCTCCCTCAGTGTCGCCTCCTCGCTGCATGATCATCAAGCCGCAACCTTCTAATGTTCTAATGTACTGAAATCCCTGTCGTCGGAGCCGCTCCAGTCCTCTTCTTCTCTTTCGTGATCGTTGATTATTTTGTTATGATGTAGAGAATTCCTTGTGTGCCGCGTTCAAGCGGAGTGGTCACTATGAGATGGGCAAGCCTGATCGTCGTGTTGACGCTCTCCGGCTGTGGCGTCATCTGGCCGTATGCCTACGATGCGCATGATGTTGAAGATCGGCTCTCGGTGGCGATGTCCAAAGAGCAGGTGGTGCAGGCGCTTGGTCGACCGTCTCGTGCGATGCCGCATGACGACACAACGACCGTGTGGGAGTATTGGCGGTACCCGAAAGGGGAGTGGCTCGGGTACTTAATCCACTGCCCCTTCCATCCGTACTGCTATATCCCCGCTGAGCCGCGCAATCCCTACTATGTCGCCTTGCGGAACGATCAGGTCTGCCTATGGGGAACACCGGACCTGGTCCGCACGCTGATCTCTCAGGTCTGTACTGCAGATTCTCCTCGGAAAGGGCGAGGGAGCACTAGCGAGCGTGCCCGGCGAGCGGACGTCTCCGTAGTTCCTGTTTTTATGCCGCCGAGAATTGCTGAGCCCCTTCAGCGGCTCGCCGTGATGCCGGCGGGTGAGACAGATCCAGGAGCTGTCTCATGGTTGGACTTAACCTTAAACTTTTTGCGATCGCGCCATCCGCAGATCGTCCTGGTCGAACGAGAAGACCTCCAACCTCTCTCCGATGAAGTGGGCATTCAATACAGCGGGCGTGTCGATGATGCCACTGTGGTCCGTATTGGAAAATTGACGGGCGCCGATTCGTTGTTGATCTACCGACTGTCCCTCAGCGGTTCCGGGAAGCCGATTTCCGCCACACTGGAATTACGAGTCTTACTGGTCGAAAGCGGGATGATGCCCTTTCGACAGACCACCACGGCGGTCTCTGCCTTTCCCTTGACCACGCGAGTCAATGGCGCCGGTGAGTCCGAGCAGGTTATTCGGCGTCTGGTCATTGAGTACGCGACTGCATATGGATTCGCCTCCTTAATGGCGGCATTCGGCGATAATGCCATGGGCATTGTTCCCGATCAGGCCGGCTCGCACAGCGGCATTACCCTGCTTGGCTTTCTTGAAGGCAGTCCGGCTGCCCGTGCAGGGCTCCGAGTAGGCGATCGGATTGTGCAAGTCAATGAGCGGCAGGTGAACAACTGGACCGACCCTCTTCCTGTGCCGGCACGCTTGGATGTCGATCGAGACGGTGAGAGAGTGGAAATCACGGTGGGCAGTCAGCGGGCGGCAGAGTAGCGCCGGCTCTTGGAGAGGACCTTCAGGACGTAGCGGAAATCATGTCATCGCACAGACAAATACAATGGAATCCCATGAGATCCGGTTTCGATGGGGAATCAAATATTGAGCGGGGGAAAGCTGTGAACGTCTTGCCCATCATCGCCCTCGCCATCTTCATGATGGCGTGTGGGACACCGAGCTGGGATCATCCGAAGGGCATGGCCGAGTTTGAGCACGACCACCAACGGTGTGCCCAGTTAGCCGGTCAACAAGCGATGGACATGGACCCTCACACCGGAACGACAGTGGAACAGGCGGTTGACGACTGTCTACAGAAGAAGGGATACGTGCAATTAAGAGAAAGGCGATAGATCCTCTGTATCGCCATGTCATGAGACCTGTCTTGTACATGATGCTTCCTGTCGTTCTCGCAGCCGCGTGCACCGCTGCCGAACGACATGAACGGCAACCCGTCGAGATGTCATCAAGCCCGGAGACGTTCAGCGCGGACGAACTCCGGGAACGGGTGGCAAACTTACGAAACATGGCCGAGCAGTTCGACCAAGAGGCCGCCACGTTTCGGCATGAAATCCCGGGCGGGCAACCGATTCTGCAACGGAAGGCCGCCGTCTCGGACGAGCTCCGTGACCGCGCCGCCGCACTGGAGCAACGAGCCGCCGCTCTGGCGGCGCAAGAGGCGCTCGCTCCAGGGCGCCCGAGTATGAGCCAGCAAGGGGCGGTCAATGACCGGTTCCGACACCGGCGTCTCGCACAGGAGCTGCATCATATGGCCACTCTCCGACGAGAAGAAGCGGAACGCCTCGCCGGGCGCGTTGATGCCGACCCGATCGCCGTTGTCGAGAAGCGTCAGTTAGCCGATCGCCTGGACGCCATTGCGCAAGAGGCTGAGCAGAAGGCACTCGAGGACGAACGGAAGATCCCGCACGGAACGATCCCTCAGTAATCAGCCATCCATCGTTATCGAGGGCTTGCCCTGACCGGTCCGACTTGCTGCGGTCTCAGGGACAAGTCATCCGTCTCGACCGACAGCTTCTCAGCAGCCCCTTGGATCATCTGAAGGTGACCGCGTAACGTCGTGACCAGTTCCGCAGCCCAGGCGCGAATGTGTGGATCCGCTCCTTCCTCAGCCTGCCGTTGGAAAGTCGCAACCGCCTGTTCATGGTGCTCAATCATCTCTTTCAGATAGGCCTTCCCAAAGTCAGGTCCGGACAATTGAGCTAAGCGATCGACATCCAATTGATGTTTTCCTAACTCGGTCGGGAGGGTCAATTGTCGGCGCTCGGCAAATGCCTTCACCCGTTCGTTGGCTCGGCGATGGTCTTCCAAGAGCTTGATGGCCACATCGTGAATCACCGGATTCGCCGCTCGTCCCGCTGCAAGTTCGGCCAAGCTGACTTCTAATTGGCCACCTTTACTGGCCTGTCGCAAGAAAAATTGATCACCTGGTTCAAGCGAGGTCTCATCCGCGAGGGCCGGCAGTGGGATGCCTAGGCACAATAATCCGGCGAATATATACCGGGTGAGTCGTGTCATGCTGCGCTCCTTCCGTTTGAGGTTCGACCGAACTATAACGAAGGAGAGGTCTCTAGACTATCAGTGGCGGCATACGTGGCGTTGCCATCTTAGCACTGATACCGCGTTCTTTCGGCAGTCTGCCGTTGAAGTATGCTCTTGGAAGGCGTGGACCAGTGGAGAGGACGAGTACCGAGGCGTCGTGCTCATATCTCACCCAAAGCCGGACTACTTATGGAGAAGCTGCGGGAAGTGGAGGCGGCGGCGTTCCACCATCAAAAATGCCAGGTCAGACCACCGACAATGTTCTCTGTTTGGAAGGTAGACGTATTGTTACCGGACTGAAATTCGAAATTGGAAATCAAATGTTTAAACTCCGCGAGCACCCCGAACTGCTCGGTCAGTTTGACTTCCATTCCGACCATCAAATTGACAAGCAGCTTGTTGGCGTTCACCGTGCCTAGCCCCGTCTCGTCCGACGAAAAGTGCACGCCGCCCAATCCAACACCCACATACGGCAAGACGTGCATGCCGGGATAGCGGAACATGACATTCAGCGTCCCGCCTAACATGCCGAGCCCGGTATGTGGAATCGTCGCCGTCAACGCAGGGCCGGTAGAGGAGCCGCCCGTAGTGGTATTGTCCGCCGTCAACGTCTGTGAGCGAAAGGACGGACGGGCATACAAGACTTCCGCTTCCAGGCCCACCCATTTATTCTCGAAGAGGCCGCCGGCAAGAAAGTAATTGCCTAATTTGACGCCCCCGATTCCGCCGTTGTTGAAGTTAAGAGTGGAGGAAAAAGACGTATGGACGCTGCTGCTGGGCTGACGAAATCCGGTGGCATGCGGCATGGTCACTCCGCCATATGCGCCTAGATACCATTCCGACTGTGCCCCGTCTGGTACCACACACAGCGCGAGAAGGAGACCGCAGAGAGCAATCCACAATCGCCTGGGACTGCGGAATACGCTGTGCGTGTCCTTGACGAGTACGCTCACCATCGAATACCGTCTCAACCCCCTGTGATGCGCGAACCTACTTCATGGATGCGGCGGTAGGACGCTCGATACACGCGATTGTCAACCAGTGGATAGTGAAGGGTTCTCACGTGGCCACAGTGGTGGAAGAAAAACAATCGATTAATCGACGCGAGGCGGATTGGGAATATCTCTAAAGATGAGATGGGTTAATTCCTGTCCCAACGCCAAGCGTTCGGCAAGCGTCGGCGCACTCATCGTGCGGTCGAATAGTTCGCCAACGGCCGCATCGCGCGTCATGACGAAGCGAAGCAAGTCTACCGGCGAGGTCAACCAGAACCCCCTGAGTCGGAAAAACGAGTTCAGGAGATGATCGAGAAAGATTCCAAAGAGGTACTGAGCGGTGGCCGGCTGATGTAGCATGTCCTGAGTTTTGCCGAGCCGATGCAAGCAATCGGCCTTGAGCCGTATGCGTTCATTCATGCTGGCCGGCTTAGGACCTTGTCGAAAGCGTTGAGCAGCCTTTTCCACCAGTTTGGCGCCGATCATGTCATGATCGAACAGTACTCGCCCTTTGCGAAGCAGTGGGGGGAGCCGCGAGACATGCGGCATCTCCTGCTCCACGGCCTTATGGCTGCGATACCGAATGTCGATCGACCGGTCGGCGACGCGGACGATCTCTTCCCCTTCGTCCTGACCTTTCACGAGCGCAATAAAATTCAGATCGCTATGCGGGGTCAAACTGCGCCGGGCCCCGGACCCCACCAGAATAATGGACACTAGATCGGCCCCTCTTTTGCCGCGAATGTACGTCAGTGCTTCTGCCATGATGCGATCGGTGCCCGGCGGATCCGGCGGCAAGATCGCCTCGGGAGGGTCAGGCATAGGTAAGAGCTCGGCGATGAGCTCATCCCTCGTCGGGAGGGAAGCCGTCGGTTCGAGAGAAGAGGAGGAGTTGGGGTCCATGGGTTCTATGCTCGTCATTGTCGGCGAAGCGGCATGGCCTCCGTTCTTGTCGTGCCGTAGCGCGCCTGGGCATTCTAAAGATCACTGCCGGGGAACGTCAACCACTGAGTTCGACGTTGTCCCGGTCCTCTCCTTTCTGTCTCTCTCTTACATAACGTCAAGAATCTCTCGCGTCGTTCAACCGGCATGGCCATAACGCCGTTTGCTTCCGGTCCACTGTCGGATGAGCCGGGGAGCTTCTGCACGTCTCTTTCCTGTTGCACAACGCTTTCGAAGGCGGGAAACATACACATGACGGTCACGTTCCACATCGCGACTGCGATAGCGGCGGCGTTCCTGTTGTCAAAATGGCCGTCGCCTGTACAGCCGGCATCCTGTTACGACGATCAGAATCCGCTGCAGACTCCCGTTTTCATCACTCGGGTTCGCCGGGTCTGTCGGCGAAGCAATCGGCTTAATGGACGCACCCGGTATAGCGGGTCTTGACTTTTCACGCGCGGGAATTATCCAAGCATCCGTCAGAACGGACTGTTGCCTCGATAATGAGGCGCGGGTTCCAATCTCATGGAAAGGAGGAACGCCATGATCAATAGAACAAGACGATACGACGTTCGGCGGCTTATCTCCCTCGTCCTGAGCGGACTATTGGCGGGCTGGTTGATCAGCGCCACTCCCAGCCATGCCGAGATGACTCCGAGAGTGGAGAACACGACGGGGCCGATCTCCGGGATTTCTGTGCAGCCGCTGCAGAGCGCCAAGGAGTATCGCGTTCTCTGGCCGGGGCATCGTATTCTCACCGGAACGGTCGAGTCGGTCGTCGGCGATCTGGTGAAGGTCAATACCGGTGAATTGCTCCCTCGCTTCTTACCGGTCAAAGAAGCGATTGACAAAGGACTGCCACCGTTAAAGAAAGGCGATCAGATACGGCTCGCGATTAATGACCACAATTTGGTGGTGGATTATCATCTCATCGGTCAGGACGTGTGGCATCGGATTATTCGCGGCCGGTTGGCGCAACCGCTGCCCGTTGGACAGGAATGGGCGGTGATTCGGACCGATCGCGGCAAGGAAGAAGCGCTTTCGGTGCGGCCGCTGGCCCGCAGCAAGGTCAGCGTCATTCCGGTCAACGCACCGGCTGTCTTTCTCGCCGATGAAGCGAATAAGATTATCGATGCTGCATTCGGCGATGAGACAGCGTTGCAGCAACAAACCGGTGAGTGGAAAAAGTCACCTCCGAAAGCGCCCTATCGCAGGATTGAAGGCACGCTCGTCCGATCCCCAGGCTGGGTCATCATTCGAACGCCGGACGGTAAAGACCAAGCGTACGAAGTCCGACCTTACATTCAAGAGAAGTTGGTCAAATCCCCTGAAGGGGGAGCCATCATCCTCATGGTCGACGACGAGAACAAAGTCTCGGATCTCGCCGTGATGAACAAGGGATAAGCGCATAGGGAAAGGCGCCCGCTGCTGAAGGTCATGCAGCGAGGCGCCTTCCGCCTCTGGCCGCCCTGCCTGCTCGCCTCAACAATAGAGAGAAGAACAGCAACGTTGCACCTTGCGCCTCGTTCGGGGGCGAACCTCCTTGCGCCTAGATCGGTGTAGTTAGCAGCATCAGAATAGCAGCACTCGAAGCACGGTCCGGGCTTCGGTTGCCTATGAGGAGATCACAGACTTCCGATGAATGCCCCGCAGTGTCGGCAGTGTTTCCCAAGGAGGAAGACCTAACGTCAAACAAAGTTGACTTCACTCCTAGTGGCATTATTTCAGTGCCAAAAGATACAAAAATCACAGGGCGACACCTCTGGAGGATCGACTCGGTCGTTGCTGGTCTATTGGAAGCTCCGGAGAGTAGGAGGCTATGAACCGGTTGATTGATAAACTCGACACGCGGGCGGGCGGTATCTCTGAAAAGGCGGCACGCGACATACGAGAATACGTCTATGTAATGGAGCCGGCCGGTTATCGCGATTTGGCGCGAGATCGAAAGATTCAGCCTGAAGTAGAAAAGTGGGAAGCGAGAAAGGCGCGTCAGCGGGAAGAAGTCGTAAGCCCGCAAGGGATTTGAAACATCAAAGGAGAACGACAGGCGGGTGTTACCGATTCCGTCTCGGCAGGCGCGACAAGCTTCCACTGAAGGTGTCGGGGGTGAACATCAGCCGCCGGCACCTTCGGTTGGAACGAAGGATACCGCCGGCCGGCTAGACACGGTCGTCCCAGGACGGGGCAGCTTGGAGCTTCAACAGCACTAAGGAGCGGCCCTTTAAGTCATAGGCGTCGCCGCCCTTGAAGAGATCGGCGCCATGGCGCGGCAGCGCCGTGTCGATGAGGAGTTCCCACAGCGCCGTGGAGCTCTGTATCGGCAAGAGAAAGGGAAGCGACTCATGGTGGGCGTTGAGCAGCATCACGAATGTATCGTCGACGATCGGTTGTCCCTTCATGTCCGTCTCCTCAATGGCATCCCCGGCCAGACGGAGCCCAAGACATTTGACGAATCCTTTCTGCCAGTCTTCTTCCGTCATTTCGTCGCCATCGGGTCGAAACCAGGAGAGATCGGTGACGACGGCCCCATGAATCCGGCGGCCTTGGAAAAAGCGACGGCGGCGAAAGACCGGATGTGACTGCCGCACCTGAATGACGTCTTGCACGAACGCGAGGAGTTCTCGATCCGCCGGGGTGAGGGCCCAGTCGAACCAGCTCAGTCGGTTGTCCTGGCAATAGACATTGTTATTGCCCTCTTGCGTGCGGCCCATTTCGTCTCCCCCGGACAGCATCGGCACGCCCTGCGAGAGCAGCAAGGTTGCCAGCATATTTCGTTTCTGCTGTTGCCGTAGCTGCATGACGGCAGGATCGTCCGTCGGCCCCTCGGCACCGCAGTTCCAACTCAAATTGTCATCGGTCCCGTCTCGGTTCTCTTCGCCGTTCGCATCATTATGTTTCTGATTGTAGGAGACGAGGTCGTGCAGCGTGAACCCGTCGTGCGCGGTCACGAAGTTGATGCTCGCATACGGCCGGCGGCCGCTTCGTTCGTAGAGGTCGCTGCTGCCGGTCAGTCGGTACCCTAACTCCGCCACTTGGCCGCCATCGCCCCTCCAGTAACGGCGGACCGTATCGCGGTATCGCCCGTTCCATTCCGCCCACCCGGCCGGAAAATTCCCCACCTGATACCCGCCTTCACCCAGATCCCACGGTTCCGCAATTAATTTGACCTGGGAAAGCACCGGATCCTGACGAATGATATCGAAGAAGGCGCTGAGGCGATCGACATCGTGCAGCTCGCGCGCCAACGCGGCCGCCAAGTCGAATCGAAAGCCGTCGACATGCATCACCTGCACCCAATAACGCAAGCTGTCCGTAATGAGCTGGAGGGTGCGCGGATGGCGGACGTTCAACGTGTTGCCGCAGCCCGTGTAGTCCATGTAGTAGCGTGCATTGCCCGGCACCACACGGTAGTACGACATATTGTCGATTCCGCGAAACGAGAGGGTCGGCCCGAAGTGATTGCCTTCGCCCGTATGGTTGTAGACGACATCCAGGATGACTTCGAATCCTTCATTGTGGAGCAATTTCACCATTGTTTTGAATTCGCGGACATGATCGGCGGCGGACGGGCGCAGGGCATAGCGAATATCAGGCGCAAAAAACCCGATTGAATTGTAGCCCCAGTAATTCGTGAGGCCGCGGTCGTAGAGATGTTTGTCACGCACAAAGTGATGAACGGGCAGCAACTCAATTGCGGTGACCCCCAACGCTCTTAGATGGTCCAGCGCAGCCGGAGAGGTCAATCCCAAATACGTCCCGCGAAGGGAGGCGGGAACTTTGGGGTGCTCAGCGGTATAGCCCTTCACGTGCACTTCATAAATGATCGTCTTATCCCACGGGGTCCGTAAGAGTTGGTCGCCGCCCCACGTGAACGCCGAATCGATGACCACGCATTTCGGCACATTGCCGGCGTTATCGCGCGTATCGAACGACAAATCGCCCTCAGGGGCGCCTATCTGGTATCCGAACATGGCATCGGACCATTCGATGGCCCCCGCGATCGCCTTGGCATAGGGATCTAGGAGAAGTTTATGGGGATTAAACCGGTGCCCCGCCTGCGGATCGTAGGGGCCGTGCACGCGATAGCCATAATGTTGTCCCGGGCGCACTTCAGGGAGATAGACATGCCAGATTTGATCGGTCTGCTCTTCGAGCACGATCTGATGGCTGGGATGGGAGGCACGAGGGTGATCGAACAGGCACAGCTCGACGCGAGTCGCGTGCTCCGAGAAGAGCGCAAAATTCGTCCCGCCCCCATCCCAGGTGGCCCCGAGCGGATAGGCTTGTCCCGGCCAGATTCGCATCGTGTGAATACTCGTCCAATGGATCGCAATGGCTTTCTTACATCACAGAGGGGGGCCGAGAACTAGAGGACAACGGCCGATCGAGTGTAGGCGTTCGGGAATGCGATCGAGAGTGCTTCTGTACGCTGCTGATGGCCGCTATGCTCAGACCCGTCGGACGGTCATAACACGTCTCACACTGCGAGACAGTCTTCGCTGGTATCCTCATCTTCATCTGCGCAGCCAACTGCCTCGACAGAGGAGATCGTCGTCGGATCGTACAGGGGTAGTCGAACCGTCATGCAAGTGCCCACTCCCGGGCTACTTTTGACTGTGATCGAGCCTTGGTGCTCTTTGATAATCCCATAGGCGATTGAAAGCCCTAAGCCGGTTCCCTGCCCGACCTCCTTCGTCGTAAAGAAGGGATCGAAGATGCGCGATATCGTGTCCGAACCCATGCCGCTGCCGGTATCGATTACCTGCACATCCACGTCCTCACTTCTCACCTCCGTCTTAAGCTCGATTCGTCTGGTGTCGGACTTGGCCACGGCGTCGCGGGCGTTCGTTAATAGGTTGACAAAAACCTGCTCCAACTGGGTTTGACTGCCGCATACAACCGGCATGGACGACTCGAACGATTTCGTCACCGTGACCATCTGCAACCGAAGTTCTTCAGCAACGAAGCTGAGCGCGGCATTCAGCACGGTCGGCAGACAGACCGGCCCTCGCTCCAGCGACGCCTCTCTCGCGAACGTCCGGAGATGGCGGATAATCTTTGCGGCGCGGTCCACCTGTTCTAGGGCAGCCTGCAACTGCATGGTCGCTCGACTGGCCTCGTCGTCCGGGCCTGCCGGCAGTCCCTGAAGTCGATCGAGGGCGTTATGAACGAAGAGCGAGATATTGTTGAGCGGATTATTGAGCTCGTGCGCGACGCCGGTCGCGAGTTCGCCGATGGAGGCCAGTTTGGCGGCCTGCACCAATTGGGTCTGTTTCACGCGCAGCGACTGTTCACGTTCCCTCGTTTCCGCAAGCAGGCGACGCACCTCCTCTTCAGCCCGTTGTCGGCTTTGCAGTTCCCGCGCGGCTTGATATTGCCGGCGCCGTGACTGAATGGCCGAGACGGTGCTACTCATCAACGTGCGCATGGCAAGCGGCCGTTCAATGAGCGTCACATTGCGAAGGTACTGTAGCGCCGAGTTCACAACGACCGAATCGTAGCCGCCGCGCGTGAGCAAGATAATCGGGATATCGGACCATGACGGTTGGGCACGCAGTGTCTCGGCCAAAGCGGGGATGGCGCGCTCCGGTTCCAACGCTTCTTCAGTCAGGATGATCGCACCCACGCCGTGCTGCAAGGCGTCACAGACCATCAAGATATCTCGGCACAGCCTGCATTGAAGGCCGGCTTCTTCAAGGATGCGTGAGGTGATCGCCGCATCCTCCGGTGTCGGGGGCACGAATAAGATGCGCTCGTCTTCAATCACGGCGTCATTCTCCATCGCCGGAATAGGTCGCGGTTCCCGACAGGACGTGTCGGAATCGGCGCAATGGCGGGCCGACCTCTATGCCTGTCCCCGCGCCTGTTTCACCGATGATCAATTCGCGGACCGTCTTCTCATGGCGTCCACGGCGTTTCTTCAAGACGGAGATTGCATGGCGGATTGCGGCTTCGGCTTCAAAGAACCGAAAGAGGATAATGGTATCGGCCAGATAACTGGCTTCAATGGAGGTCTGGGTGCCGCCGACCATGCCGTGTTCGGCCAGGATTAAGATCGTCGTCACGTCGTGCTGGGCCAAATACGTCAAGAGCTCATGGAGATGCAGGACTAGCGAACGTTCCTCCGGCATCGCATGCAGGTAGCCATTCAAACTATCGATAATGACAAGCCGTACACCGTGACGGCTCACGGCCTTCCGAAGCTCGTCGGCGAATTCGCCGGGCGACACCTCGGCAGGGTCGATTTGGCGCATCTGAACGAGTCCGGATTTCATGTAGGGGTAGAGATCCATGCCCAACCCTGAAGAGCGTTCCAGGTAGGTCTCGGTCGTCTCGTCGAAATTGAACACCAAAACCGGTTCGCCGCGCTGTGCCGCGGCGAGTGCATATTGGGAGGCGACGGTGGACTTGCCCACGCCGGATGGCCCCATGAACAAGGTACTGGTGCCGGCATTCAAACCGCCTCCGAGCAGCGTATCGAGGCCCGGTACGCCGCACTTGACCGTGGCGCCTCGCCCGTCGGCTGACGAGATCCGTGTCTCGGCTGCGACCAGGCGTGGGAAAACTTCGATGCCGCCTCGCCGAATGATATAATCATGAAAGCCGCCCTGGTACTTCGCGCCGCGGATCTTCGTGATCTCCAGTCGCCGCCGCTCGCCGCCGTACACCGGCGTCCAGCGCTCCAATAAGATCACGCCATGGACGACACTCCGAATCTGATGTTCATCATGCCCGTTGATGTTGTCATCAAGCAGTAAGACCGTGCACTGCTGCGTGAGAAAGAATTGTTTGAGTGCCAGGACCTGCCGACGGTACCGCAGCGGGTGTTCAGCAAGCATTCGCAAATCCGACAAGGCATCGATCACGACACGATCCGGCTGTGTGGTGTCTAAATCCGCCAGCAAAGACTTTATGACTTCGCCCAATTCCACTTCGGACGGATGATACATCGTGTAATGCGATTCGCCCTGGAGACTTTTTAAGGACGGCATGACTTCTTTAATGACAATCTGTTCCAGGGACCAACCATAAGCCCGTGCCACCGCCTCCAATTCTTTGCGGGACTCCGATAGCGTGAGATAGACGGTTTTCTCACCGGCTGCGGCGCCCGCGAGAAGAAATTGCAGCGCCAAGGTCGTCTTGCCGGCCCCTGGGGTTCCCTGAATGAGAAAGACGCGGTTCCTCGCCAATCCGCCGCCGAGGACAGCATCCAACATGCTGATTCCCGTCGAGGCGAACCCTTGTAAAGTCTCGTTGGTACTTGCCATGGCGTTACGCCTCATCGGTTGACGAGGACCAAAAAATGTACCGGACAATCGTCGGATACCGCCATCGGATAGCCGCCTACGTTGAAGATTGTATTTGCATCCACGTACCGGGCTGACGATCAGGTAACGGTCAAGGGACGAGAACACCGAGACTCACCCTGCGGCTTTCTCTGGGGCGGAATAGTCCCGCCCCAGGGTCAGAGGCAGGCCATGGGCTCAGCTCTTTGCTTGCCGTGGCGCGAACGGAATGTGCTTCTGAATGGACGAAATCACCGGGGCGATATCGCTCTCGCCATAGTACTGCTTCCGAACGCCTTCCTCCAACACCTCAATCGCCTGGTGCACCATATCCTGTGCCAGCGCGACATCGTGCGCATCGTAAGCGATGGCGGCTCGATTCAGGAGGCGCAGGACCGGTGCTTGGGGTGTCCGCGGGTCATTCAGAAACACCTCTCTATACTCCGGCCTGAGCAGTTCTTGCTCGACCTCTTTCACCCACTCAGCCGCATAGGAATCAGCCCCGGAAATCCAGGGCGCAGCCGCCACAGAGGACGGCATGATGAAGATCGCCCCCGCCAGGAGCAGGGACAGCGCCGTGACAACGATCATCAATCTTTTCATATGTCCCTCCTTTCTTGACGGTTCGTGGAGCCGGTTTGGCTGCCGAACGGCCACCGGCCTCGCTCGTGTGAATAATGGCGGGATGGAAAAAGTCAAGAGAGGTCGGATTCGCGATGGACGGCAGCCGCGCCCCCTGGAGACACGACCAAAGGAAAGGCGGTGTTGAAAAAGAGCGCAGTGTTGACTTTAGGGGCGATGGGATTAGATGGGATCGCATGAGGCACAAGCGGAGGGAAGACTAGTTATGATGAGCGATATGCACGACTCGTTCGGCCTGCTGATCACTGCCGTCGTGGTTCTGCTCTGGCTCTGGGGAGCCATGTCGACATGGCGAGAAGATCGCCACAAATCACGGCAGATCAGATCTTCTTGGCCGGTGGCTGCCTAAACGGCCCGCACGCGAAGGAGGCGGAGTGTGTTTCAGTTGCCGGCCATCCGAAGGCCCCGGGCGGCCGGCATTCCTCCCTTATGTTCCTTTAGAACTTTTGACGGTAAGCCCTCTCGCATCGACACTGCGCACGCCGTGGATCTTCTCGACATCGCTCGCGATCGCATATTTGTGGCTAAGGTTGTCGATGTGGCCCTTCAAGGTGACGGTCCCGTCGGTGACGCGATAGTCCACGTCATCGAGATTGACGAGAGACGATGACTGCAGATAGAAGACCAGATCGCGTTCGATCTCGCGGTCGGGCCGAGGCGCTCCCACCACTTTGATGAGATTCACCACATCGGCCACGCCCGGCACTGTCTGGGCCGCCTTTTCCGCCGCAAGGCTATGGACCTGTTTTTCAACCGACCCTTTCAGCGTCACGACACCTTGACTCACCGACACGTGGAGCGGCTTGTTTTTCAGCGCAGGCACCGTTTTCAATGTCTCCTCAACGGCTCTCTCGATCGCGTCGTCCTTTGTCGGCGTGGGCTTGACGCGGATCGTATTCCGGACGGCTTTCACACCTTGCGTACTGACGACGAGGTTATCGGCCAGAAGTTTTTCCTGCAGCGTCTCGACGATCCCGCTTAACGTCACGGTCCCGTCCTCGACTCGGACCTCGACGCCACCTGGTTCGATGCGACCGTCCATAGCCAGGCGTTGTTTAACTGCGGCCTGAATATCGGGATCAGGGACGGTGTCCGGGGCCCCCTTAAAGCCCACCATGAGACTTGTCCACAGAACAAGGACAAGAGATAAGTATGCCGTCATAGGAACCTCCTCATTATTATCGTTATCATTATCCGAGTTGGCCCGTCTGCCGCCATCGTGTACCAGGTTGTTATCGGTCCGAGATGAGAATCCGACGGCTCTCTTGGGCTTCTTTCCATGGGAAGGACACGGTCAGCACGCCATGCTTGCACACCGCTTCCGCTCGTGCCGTATCGATTCCTTCCGGCAACGCAATGGACCGGTCGAAAGCCGCATAGCGATAGGCCGTCGCGGACCCATTGGAGGAAGAGTCCTCCTCGCGCTCATAGTGTACGTGCAGGGTGCCATGTCGAGTCGTGACGTGGAGATATTCGGGATCCAGTCCTGGGACGTCTATTCGCACCTGTATTCCCTGCTCAGTTTCCCCGACGTCGGCGCTGCTGAATCTTGAGGGCCTGTCCCAATCGTACTCGAAGGGTGCCATCAGTATGCGATCGAACAGACGATTGATATCGTCCCGCAACGACAGCACTTGATGCGTTTCAACCGGCTTACGCTTCCAAGGGATGATCTCTTTGAGTTTGGACATCAGTTCCATAGTGACCTCCTTCATTGGTACAGTCGCACCGGCCCCACCACAGGTTACTAAGCCAAAAGAGACCTGCGGCGAAGCCAATGAGTGGAAGTATCGTGAGTAACTGCGATGTCATGGCGTAGTGATTCTGAATCTGAGCGTCCTCTGCTGCGCATGAGTAACACCGTCTTTCGCCGCGTCAAGAGCCGGGATGGTCCGGCCGTCCTGCCCTTGCGCACTCCCCTGATGCGGATGAGGATCCGGCGTGCCGGCGATCATGGACGATTGCTACCGCTTCGCCAGCCCGGCGTTGAATGGGCTTGCCGTTCGAGCGCTTGACTTTGCCGGCATCGAGATTACTGTAGATGTAAACAGTAAGGCTTACGCAAGAGGGAGGTGAGACTATGGTCCCTGCCATGGTGCTATTGGGAATCATGTTCTTCACGTGGGGGGCGGCTGTGTGGGCTACTCTGGATGAAGACACTCAAAGGCCAGAGCGCCCGTTGCAGAATGAAACGCTGCGAAAATGGGCCGCCTGACTTGAAAGGCATCCGGGGGATCGCTAGGCTCCCGGATGCCGGAACTTCTTGCTGGGCTTCCCTTCGCCCCGACCGTTCCTCATTCTCGTCCTCATCTTCATTCGGCCCTCCCACAACGCGATTTCTCGATTGCATGTCCTCGCGCAGTAAATCCTCCTCTGCCACCATTGAAGAGGCATGGTTCAGCGGTCAGCCACTACTTGACCGCGGCGCGCATGAATTTATCTATTGCTCGTGTCATAAGGAAAGAGGAGGTGACCTATGACAAAACGATTGATCCCGACAGTGCTCTTCGTGGCAGTCCTCGGAACTCTCGTAAGCATGCAAGCCGCCGCCGAGGAAACACCGCACTTGCCTCGCGTCTTTCAGAAGGCCCATCTTGGCATGGGAATAGGGGAACTCAATGGCATGCACCCGGGCCACACCCGGATCGAGTCTGCGCAAGCCGCGTCAACCACTCACGTCGTGGAGCGGCCGAAGGATCCGTACGTCAGGCGAGTAGAGTACGACTTCTACCATGGTCGATTGGCACAGATCACGATAACGTATAAGCCTGACCGGCTGAAGGGGAAGGTCGAACCTTTCATCAATCGACTTAAACAGACTTACGGCACCCCGCAGGCGGCCGAGGGCCCCCAGTTAGCCGTAGCGGGCGATGTCTATGCAGAGAAAAAAACGCGATGGTCGGATGCGCAGACGGAAGTGACGCTCATTGAGCGGAATGGGGAGGCCGAAGACGTTTCCGAAATTATCTTGGTCCTCGCCGATCGGGCGTTGAGCCGTGAAAAGGAGATGGCCATGAAACGGCAGAAGGAAGAGGAGGCGCTTGAGATTCCTATCCCGATACCATCCTCTCCGAACCCCGGCTTTCGCACAGGCATCCCGAACTCTCCGGGTAATTCTGCCCGTGGCGCGGTTCACCTTTCGTCCATTCCGGCGCATCGTTCCAGTTGAGTCATTCTCTTCGCCGACTCCATAAAGAAAGCTCTCATTGAGATTCGAGATCCTTCGATGCTCCCCGCTGGGGGAGCCTCCGTTTTCTTTCAAGGACGGGTCAACTTCAGGGTGGGCGGGCACTTGTGGGACGAGTATACGAACATAAGAGCCCGCCCTTTTGGGCGGGCTCCATCCGAAGCTAGATTCTCACGCCACTTTGACTTCAATGGCTTTGGGCTTAGCCTTCTCGGATTTCGGGAGACGGATGTGCAGGACCCCATCCTTAAACTCCGCCGAGACCTTCGCTTCATCCACGACATCGGGCAACGCGAAGCTTCGCACGAACGATCCGTACGAGCGTTCTACCCGATGGAAGCGCTTGCCTTTCTCTTCCTTCTCTTGTTTACGTTCTCCCTGCAGCGTCAGCACGCCCTCTTGCAGTGTAATCTTCACATCCTCTTTTTTGAGGCCGGGCAGCTCCGCGGTGATATGATAGTCCTGCTCGCCTTCCTCGATATCGACGGTAGGCACCCAGTCTGCGACCGTCAAGGTCTCCTTGCCATTGTCCCGGCGTGCCATGGGACGGGCAAACATGCGATTT
>DATEPO010000094.1:0-10043 GCA_035273145.1 Nitrospiraceae bacterium | reverse complement strand
TACTAATTGCGCATTCATGGTTTCGACGGCTTTAGCCACCGCTCCCACGTTCTTATTAACGTCATTGAGATATGTCGTGGTCGCCTTCGTATCGGAATCCACCTTGGATACCAACTGATCCGTGCGGCCGGCGATTTTATTCGACAGCTCCATCGTGCGCTGCTCTTCTTGAACGAGCTTCTCGCCTAACGCCGTGAGCGCTTTTTTATAGTCGGCCAAAGCTTGTTTATATTGCGTCATTTGCTCGGTAAGCGCGCGATTGTGAGATTCCAACTGCTGGGTTTTCGCCTCGTATGCCTGGGCTTTGGCCTCATACGCCTGGACTCTCGTCTCATACGACTGAGCTCTCGTCTCCTGCGCCGCCAACCCTTTATCTTGCTCATCGAGCTTCTCGCCCAGTTTTTTCGTCACGCTCGCCACGGTGCCGTTCATCACGTCGAAACGCCCGGTCAGTTTGGTCAGATCCTCGTGCAAGCGGTCCCGCTCGGCTTGCGACCGATCTCGTTCGGCTTTCGCCGCCGCAGCCTGATCGCTCTGGACCTTTTCAACCGCCTTTTCAACCGCCTTTTCAACTGCGGCCGTTCGTTTCATCAATTGATGTTCCAAGTCATCCATCCGGCTGCGCAAGGTCGTCATCTGATGTGAATCCTTGTCGAGTCCGCCGCGGATGGCCGGCAATTCTTCTTCCCGCAATGCGGAAATTTCTTGACTCAAGCGGGCGCGGGTCTCATTGACCAACTTGTCGACGTCCACCTTCGCCTGCTTGACCGTCTGCTGCAGTTCTTTATCGCGTTGATCGAGCTCTTTATTGCGTTGATCGAGTTTCGTGATTTTTGTGCCCAGATTTCGCTCGACGTCTTTCAGCTCCGCCTGCTGCGCGATGCAACCGGACAGCAGCAGCGACACGAGTCCGCAGAGTACGACACCGCCCCCGGATGCCAAAGACCGTTCACGGAGATGGCTGTTCATGTCACGCACGATGCCTCCTCACTTATAGTGCCACTGATGTTCTATTGGACACGGACCGCGATGTGACCGCGGCGATTTTTTTGATGACAGCCCTCTTCACGATCTTTGCAGAAGGGGCGCTCCTTGCCATAGGACACCACGGTGAGACGATTGGGGTCGATGCCTAGTTCGACGAGATACTTCTGCACGGACCGGGCGCGCTTCTCACCGAGAACCAGGTTGTACGCCAGCGTTCCTCGTTCATCGCAATGGCCTTCGATGGTGACTTTTTGGCCGGGGTTGGCCTTGATCCATTCTGCATCCAGCATCAACGTCTGCTTGCCTTCATTGCTGATTTGCCAACTATCGTATCCAAAAAACACGTCTTCAAGGCCGGCCGCGGCCGTCGCCAAGTGCTCACGCTGGATCTCTTCCACTTGTCGCCGGCTCGTATCGGACGGCTCGGTCTTGGCGACCAACAATTCTCCCGGAATGCGTTCTTCGTCGGACCGTTTCGCGTTGAGCGGAGACGGACCTGAATCAAGCATCGATAGGGACGGGATCGGCGTTGCACGCTCTGAGACCGGTGATTCTCGTAGAGAAGCAGCATTGGGAGTGGCGCCCGATGCCATACTGGAGGCCGTATCGGGAGTGCTATTGGGAGCGGCACTGAGGGCAGCATTGGGAACGGCATTGGGAATGGCATCGGAAGGAGACGACTGCTTGCTGATCCGGGTGGGCACGGCCGTCTTTTGAGCCGACGCCACGTCTCGCTTGGCCCCCGGCTCGAAGGATTTCGAGCCCGAATTCGCCTGAATCGATTTCGTGCAGCCCGTTCCCACTAAGAGCAACGCGCCCAGTAAGACGGCCATGCAAGAAGTGAGATGTAGTATGCGCATGCGGCTCTCCTTGTTGTTATAGTGAGATTCACTGAGGCAACCTTCCGTATCCATCGATGCTTACATCGGCGACCACGCGGGGGAGGTGTGAGCAATGCCTCCCGACGTCAGCCGTTCCAAATCGGTTCCATCGCTATTGATCATATACACGTGGCTCTTCCCTTCACCTGTCGAGCTGAACACCAAATGACGCCCATCAGGCGACCAGGAGGGAGAATCATCAACTCCCGATCCGGAGGTAAGCCGGATGCGTTTTTGTCCATCAGGGCTCACGAGACACAACTTGTACTGACGCTCGTCGGTACGGCACACATGGGCAATCCAGTTTCCACGAGGAGACCAGGCCGGCGCGGCATTATAATCGCCCTCGTAGGTTAAACGCCGAACGTTGGAGCCGTCGGCGCTCATCACGAAGAGCTGAGGTCCGCCGCCGCGATCTGACGTGAACACAATCTCGCGGCCGGTCGGCGACCACGAGGGAGAGAGATCTCCCGACGCATGAAACGTGAGACGCTGGAGGGCTTTCGTGTTCGTATCCATCTTATAGACTTCGGAATTACCGTCCTGGCTCGTTGCAAAGGCGAGGGAGCTGCCGTCCGGAGACAAGGCCGGCGTAATATTTAACCCAGGAAGCGAAATCAGCGTCCATCGCTTCCCGGTGGCCACTTCCACCATATCGATGTGTTGCTTCGTCCGCTCTTGATAGGATGTAAAGATAAGAAAGCGTCGATCTCGCGACCATCTCGGCATCAGATTCAAAAATCCGTCGGCAGTCACTTGCCGAGGGCCATTGCCGTCATAATCCATGACGTAGAGTTCGCGCCCGCCATTTTGCTCGGACACAAACGCGATTTTCGTTCGAGCAATGCCCTGTTCGCCCGTGTAGCGAAACACCAATTCATCCGCCAACCGGTGAGTCATGTGCCTCAGCACCGAAGAGGAGCCGATATAGCGGCGATCCGCCACGACGTCTCCGCTTCCGCCGTCGAAGACATAGCCGTCCAACAACAGATCCGCTTCCTTGGCGGAGACTTTTCCCCACACCAAGACGGAAATGCCTTGCTCCGATGCCTGTTGGGCCAATCGCTTATCGACCGCATCCTTTTCCCACTTGCCGTTTAATTTGATGCCCAGCTTGGGAAGGTCGGCAACCGAAAAGATGAGCGAACGACGAAGATCGGCGCGAAGGACCTCGGCCGCCTTCTCTCCACTGCTGTCTTGATTGCTTCCGTTTCGAAAACCAAAGACGCCGATCGGGATTTTCTGAAAGTCGGGACGCGTCGCTTCCATGAAGACGTCCTCGGCACCGGATTTCAGCACTCCGACGAGGCCGCCGACAATGATGAGATAGATGGCACACAAAAATAGTCTCATAGGTTCAACTCACTGGCTCGCCGACGGCAAAACTAAAATGGGCATCGAAATACGCTTGAGTCATATCCGGGGGAAAGGATGGCAAAATGGCTGTTCGTATAGCACGGAGGGCCGCCAGATCATAATACTCATTTCCTGAGGGGCGCTCGACAACGACACCGCTCACCTGTCCTGTTTTGTCCAAACGAAACTTCACGATCACTTGAAACTGGTCGTTGATCGCGCCGACTTGCGGCGCGCTCCAATGTTCGCTGATCTTTCGTTGGACCAGCGCGATATAGGGATTTCCAGCCGCCACACCTGTCGCCTGAAGCGTGGTGATCGGCATGCGGGCCGCGGGAGGCTTCGAAGCCACTTGCGGTTCCGCCGTAACCGGCGTCTTGACAGGTTCGACTTTGGGCGGGGGCGGCGCCTGTTCCAATTTCTGCAACTGCCGATTCACCTCCTCACTCATAGAGGAGCGCGGTGGAGTGCTTCGCATGGGCTGCGGCGCCACCGGCTGAGGAGCAATCGGCTGAGGAGCGATGGGCTGGGGAGTGATGGGCTGAGACACGATGGGCATCGATTCCGGCACCGTCAAGTTATTCAAGATCTTTTGAACGTCCGTTTGAGTTTGGGAACGCGTCTCTTTCGGCGTTCCAGCCGGAATCTGATTCATCTGGCCTAATTTCGGCACGTCGGGCTGCGCCATGCCTCTCAACACGTCCCGAGTCAATGCGGGGCGAGGAGGAGGAGGCACCGGGGCTGAGACAGGCTTGGCTTCACTCTGCCGCATAATAGGGCCCGGAGGAACCGGTGCAGGCACAGGCACAGGCGGCGCCGGCGTAGTTTCTTGTCGAATCTTCGGAGTAGGCGCCGCGGGGGTCGGTTTCGTGAGAATAGGCTCAAGCGTACGAACATGAGGAGTCGGCGCCAACCGCACGGGCTGCGGCGGCAGTGAGGGAGCTTCTTTTGCTACCTGTCGCGTGGACCGAGCCACAGGCGGCTCCAACGTTTTCGGAGGTTCCGGAGTTTTCGGAGGCTCCAACGTTTTCGGCGGCTCTGGATTGATTGGTTGCGAGATCGGCTTCGGCTCCTCACTAGGCGGAGTCGGCAGTGTCACTAAGGAGACCTGGTACGCGGCAAGTGGATGCTCCATTTTACTCGGCAAACGCAATCCGGCGATGAGAAGAAGCGCCATCACATGCAAGGCCAGGGACAGACCGACCATGACTTGCATGTACCGACCGGTTGAAGATTGGCCGCCATAGGCAGTCAACGACATCTCTGGATACGTTCCAACCGACATGCTAATGTCCCTTGGTCTGCTTCCCGGATTCCTCGGCTATCCGCTCTCGCCCTCCCGGTGAAGGATCGGTCACCATACCTAATTTTTCGATGCCCGCTCGCTTCACTTCATCCATGACCTGCACCACGGTTCCATACGCGACATCGCGGTCGGCTCGCAGATAGACCGACACCTCGGCATTCCGCTGTTTGACCGATCTCAGCTTCGGCTCCAACAGTCCCAACGGCACCATGTCTTTATCGACGTAGACCTTCTGATCGCGTTCGATGGTCACCACGATACGCTCTTCCGGTTTGATCGTATTGCTTGAAGAGGTCGGCAGAGTGATGTCCATCCCTCGGTACAGCATCGGAGCCGTCACCATAAAGATGATCAGCAGGACCAAGACCACGTCGACCAGCGGAATGATATTAATCTCGGCCAGAAAGCGTCGATGCCGGCTTTCAAACATCATCCGCGGATCCCGACTTGCTTCATTCGGGCCAGCACCATATTCAATAGTTCAATGCTGAACGCCTCCACCCGGAAAGCCGTCTTTCTGATCCGGGCTAAATAGTAATTATAGGCAATGACGGCCGGAATGGCGGTGAAGAGTCCGGCGGCCGTCGCGATAAGAGCTTCGGACACGCCCGGGGCGACCGCCGCGATGCTGGCGGTCCCTTGCTTGCCGATCTCCCGAAACGCGTCGATGATTCCCAAGACCGTGCCTAAAAGTCCCACGAACGGCGTGATATTCCCGGTAGTCGCTAAAAATGGAAGGTAGGCTTCTAACCGTGAAAGCTGATCCTGCATGATATGTGTCACGACACGATCCAGATACTGGCGGTCCGGGGCATCAGGCTCAACCGGCGAGAGCGCGCCGGCCGGGACACCTTCCCGCTCAGGCGCCACTCGATCCATGACGCCTAGAAAAACTGCGGCGCTCGGACTGCTGGGGAGGCGTTTGGCGTGACGCCTCAGGTCCTCTTTCTCTTGCGTGCGGGCGTAGGCCTGCAAAAATCGCTGGTCCTCCCGCTCGCCGGCGCGAAAGGCACGCCACTTGTAGAGAATGATAGCCCAGGAAATAACGGAAAAAAGAAAGAGGGCAAGGAGGACGACTTTCGAGACGGCTCCAAGTGAACCGACAAGCCCCATCGGACCGGCTTGGAACATCATAGGCGGTTTGCGCAGCCCTCCTGTCGTATAGACGCTAAATCTAACATCGAGAATGGCACAGACATCGAAGGAAAGTGGCGGGGCCGACGGGATTTGAACCCGCGACTTCCAGATTGACAATCTGGCGTCCTAACCAGGCTGAACGACGGCCCCACGCAAAAAATGGCAAGAGTGAAAATCCGGCAGTATTTTGTATCGTGTCTCAGATCGACAATAGTTTCAGGAGTATAGTATCGAATGTGCGCCTGGTAGGCGGAACAGGGATTGAACCTGTGACCTCTGCCTTGTAAGGGCAGCGCTCTCCCAACTGAGCTATCCGCCCAAAATCTGTAACATTGCTGAGCGTTTGCGATAGTATCAAGTCCGGTATCCCTTGTCAACGTTTTGATGCCGCGCATTAGGTCATCATCTTAATTCGGCCTCTTGCGCCCCAACAACTTTCGCGCGGCGCATCTTCCTGGGGAAAAATTCCGCATGAAGGCGCTTTAACCGTGCATGCTCGACATGCGTATAAATCTGAGTGGTCGAGATTTTACTATGACCCAACATGGCCTGGACCGATCGAAGGTCGGCCCCATGCTCTAATAAATGAGTGGCGAAGGAATGTCGCAGCATATGAGGAGAAATCGATTTCATGATGCCGGCCTGTCGCGCTCGAGTCCGGAGCACATTCCAAAATGCCTGCCTGGTCATGTTCTTCCCACGCCTCGTCACGAACAGATACGTAGTATCACGATGTTTGATCAAAGCCTGGCGCGCCCGTTCAAGATAGGCGTCGAGCGTGCGCCGCGCGGCATCGCCGATGGGCACCACTCGTTGCTTCGCACCTTTTCCTGTTGCCAGGACATAGCCCACGGCAAGATTCAGATGTGACAATTTCAGATTCACCAATTCAGAGACGCGCAGTCCGGTCGCATACAACAACTCCAGCATCGCCGTGTCGCGGATATATTCGGGCTTCGCGCCGTTCCGATGCTCAAGCAGCGCGGTGACTTCTCCTTGCGTCAGCGTTTTAGGGAGGCGCACCCATTGCCGCGGCGATTCGACTAATAAGATGGGATTCTCCGAGAGAACCCGTTCCTTCAGAAGAAAACGGCAAAACCCGCGAAGCGTCGCCAGATGACGGGCAATGGAAGCCGGCGATAGTTTCATTCGTGTCAGATATTGCAAGAACACTCGAAACGCCTCACGTGTCAATTCGGCGGGGTGCTGAAGGCGCTGATCGACCAGGTACACTTGCCAGGTGTGCAAATCACGCCGGTAGGCCAGAAGCGTATTGTGCGCGAGTCCCCGCTCAATGCGCACATGAGTCAGATAGCGATCGACGAGCGGGTCCATCGGAAGCGGCACAACATCTGACGAGTGAACGGGCATACCGTTTTTACGAAGTGAGGAATCGATTTAATCGTCTAGGTTCACGAGCGGGCAAACTATAGCATGAAGTGCTAAGCTGTGAGCGATGATCCTCTACCCGACAATATTGACAGCACAAACCACCCTCTCCTATAGTGACCGTTCCATGTTCGGTTGCACTCTCCACGTCCGCTCGCCCAACGGCTCAGGTCAAGATCGGGGAGTTCATTCCCATTTATCCTCCTTATTGTTCGCGCGTCTCTTCATGGTCGTTTTCCTTGCCCTTCTGCCGAATATTTTTGGAGTGTTTGAAGAAGATCTCTCAATCGCGCAGCCTGTCACATCCGGCACTGAACTCGCTAAATCGTCCGGCGGGGCACCGCGGCCGACCCTGGAGCATGCGAAAAATTTGATTGAAACTCACCAGGAAGGCGCGGCCATCGCAACCTTGAAGCGGTTCCTCGCCACGTCTCCGAAGCAAGAGGATCTCGATGACGCCTACCTTCTGTTAGCCGCCGCCCTTATCGGAAAAAAGGAACACGAGGAAGCCCTCACGTATTTGCATCAGCTTCTGGGTGAGTTTCCTGCCTCAGATCTCGCCGGCCGCGCACGACTGATGATCGGCGCGGCGCAATTAGCACTCGGCAAATCGGACGCGGCGCTCTCGGCTCTCACCGAGGCGAAAAGTTCAGTGGAGGACCCAGAGACCAAGCGGCAGGCACTTCGGATGATCGCCGACCTGCATACCCAGAAAGGCGATATGCCCCGCGCGATTCAGGCTTGGATTGAAGAAATGTCGCTGGCCCCGGCCGAGCAACGGCGCGAAAGTCGTGAACGGATCAAAGACTTGATTTTTGAAAAGATGGACAAGAAGGCGCTCATGCGCCTTCGCGAAACCTATCCCGCCGAGTTTCCGGGCGATCTGGCGTTGATCCGTTTGATTGAAATGCAGAATGCTCAGGGAGAAGAGCATCTTGCCGAACGCAACATCCGCGTGTTCCTGGCGCGATTCCCCTCTCACGACTATGTGCCGGTCGCAACCGATATGCTGCGTGCGTTCGAACACAAGCTTCAAGCGAGCCAGCATGTCATCGCCGCCGTCCTGCCGCTCTCCGGAAAACTGCAGGCGTTTGGAATCGAAGCGCTCAATGGAATCCAGATTGCGATCGACAAGGCCCGGGATCATCTTGGAATGAACGCGATCGGCTTGCAGGTGATCGATAGCGAAACGGATAAGATGGCCTTGCGATTGGAACTGGGGGATCTGCTCAACGAACGGCATCCGGTGGCCGTCATCGGACCATTGCTCTCTCGAGACCTCTCCTTAGTGGCCGCCCTCGCAGATCAGACGGCGACTCCCTTTGTGACACCATCCGCCAACATGTCCGATGTTCGGCATCTTGGAGGCTATCTGTTCAGCACGGCGATGACGCAGCCGCTGCAAGCACGGCGTCTCGCGGACTATGCGGTCGGTCAGGCAAGCTATCGCCGCTTTTGCATCTTATATCCCGATACGCCCTATGGACACGAGCTGGCTGCTCTGTTCGGCAACGAAGTCAAACAGCGCGGCGGCGAACTGATCGCCGTGGAATCGTACAAGGAAACGGACACCGATTTTAGCCAACCCATCCGGCGACTCAAGGAAGCCGACTTAAAAAAATACGGCCAGACTGAAACGGTGAAGACGACGAAGAACGGCAAGAATATCGTCCGTATTGTGTACACACCGGGATTCGACGCCCTGTTCCTGCCGGGAGATTTCAACCAGGTGGCCATGATCGCCCCGCAGTTGGCGTTTTATGATGTGAAGGTGCCGCTCCTCGGCACCAACACGTGGAACGCGCCGAATCTGACGAAGCATGTAGATCGCTCGATTGACGGCAGTACCTTTGTCGATGCATTTTTTCTCGAGAGTCCCGATCAAAATATCCGGGAATTCGTGGATCGCTACCGGCGGAAGTATCAAACCGATCCCTCTCCCTTTGCCGCGCAATCCTATGACGCGACGCGTATTGTCATCGAGACCATTCGCAAAGGCGCGACGACCGGAAGAGCCGTGCACGATCAACTTATGGAGGCGCAGGAGTTTCCCACGTTGACCGGGCCCGCTTCCTTTGGCGCCGGCGGCGCGCTTAACCGGCGGCTCTATGTCATCCACATCAAGAACGGTCGATTGGTACAATTAAATTAAGGCGGCTATGAACTCATTACCGGAAATCCTCCATACCATTTCCTACTTGGCGCTTCCCTTAATGCTGGCCATCGTGCTGCATGAGTACGCGCACGGCTGGGTCGCCAACCACTTCGGCGATTCTACGGCTCGCTTGCAAGGACGACTCACGACCAATCCGCTGGCCCACATCGATCCGTTTGGAACCATTCTGTTTCCATTGATTTGTCTGCTGCTGCCGGGCGGATTTTTTCTGGCCTGGGCCAAGCCGGTGCCTGTCAACGCCGCTCAACTCCGGAATCCACGCCGAGACATGGCGCTCGTGGCCGCCGCTGGGCCGGGCATGAACCTGCTGCTGGCTATCGCGAGCGCGATGTTTTACGCCCTCCTCATGTTGGTGGATCAGGCCTTTCCTGCGGGCCCGCCACAGTCAGCGATGGCCGCACAGCATGATGTCATCGGCATGTTTGTTGTGCCCCTGGCCGTGATGGCTCGCTATTCGATTCTCATTAACGTGCTGTTGATGGTCTTCAATCTCATTCCGATTCCACCGCTCGATGGCGGCAGGATCCTGACGAATCTCCTCCCGGCACGCTCCGCCATGGCGCTTGCTCGTGTGGAACCATACGGCATGTTAATTATCGTGGGATTGATTTTGCTGGATCCTCAGATCCATGTGATCCAGACGCTCACCGGCACCGTGGTCAGCACCATCGTCGGCAAGATCGGCGCACTGGGGATGGGGTAATCTGCAATGGCCAGGAAACGGGTCTTAAGCGGTATGCAGCCAAGCGGCCTTCTGCACCTTGGCAACCTGCTCGGCGCCTTGGAGAATTGGAAAGCCCTTCAAGATCAG
>DATEPO010000093.1:0-8783 GCA_035273145.1 Nitrospiraceae bacterium | reverse complement strand
CTCGCCGGTCTGATTAACGGTATCCCAGTTATTACCATTGGCGAAGCAATTTACGCCTCGGCATTCGACAGCGCACAGTTTCTGCCCTCAGAGGCATTGCTTCCAACATTCGATACCTCTTCGCCTTCGCCGCGCCCGGACAACTTCGATTATGTAGTTTTATGGCTGTCCGCCGTTCTCACTCGAAGTGGCATAGTCAAAGGACAATGCCGTTATTACTACGCCGGCATTGTCCACGATCGCAGACTGGGTGGCCCTGCACCCGAATCATGACTCTGTCGAGAGCCTTTTCACCACCCCGTACCTTGCCAATGTCTGTTTAGTGTTGCAGGTGACCGCAGCCTTTCGAATACCTATTGGCTGAATGGAACCATCCGCATTTTCCGTATATCGAGTGATCGAGCGACAAATTTTCAGTCGGCGGACACTATGCCGGATATCATATCGTCGCCCCTATGGAGAGCAGAACCGCTCGAGCCGATGCGGGGCCTGTGCACTTGCCCCTCAGGCGAGGTCTGTAAGCCTCCTCCCGCTTGTGCAGTCATTAAGCATCGCCTAGTCTTGCTGGATATCATCACCTCGAAGTTTATGGACGTGCTTGCCATGGCTGGGTGGTAGGCGGCGTAAGAAGTTGCGGACATCGCTCAATTCAGCAAGCCAGCGCTCAAAGACGGGACAGACTTACAGTAAGAGATGGAGCAGGCCCGCATGATAGTAACCGAACAACGGTGATGGAAATACAAAACGCGGACCCAGACGTGGAGCAGGACACGGAACCTCACGTCTTTAAGCAGCGGGTACCGGCACTGCTTGAAAAGGCGCCTCTTGTTATCATCTTGGTTGCCGTCGCCGTCGGTAGTTGGATACGGCTCGTCCCAGTATTCTCGGTTGAATTTCCTCTCCTTGATGGTGGTCTGTTTTATTTGATGGTACAGGAATTGAGGCAGGCCGAGTATGCCTTGCCGGAGTATACTTCCTACAATTCTGGGCAGATTCCATTCGTATATCCTCCCTTTGGTTTCTATGCCGCAGCGCTCATTGCCGACATCACTAATTCGCCTCTGATCAATGTCCAACGCATATTTCCCGCAGTGGTTAGCGCCTTGACCATCCCGGTGTTTTTCATCTTAAGTCGCGTGATGCTTGCCTCATTGACGCAGGCAGCCTTTGCGACCTTAGCGTTTGCTTTGCTGCCTAGGAGCTTCGAATGGTTCATCCTGGGCGGTGGGCTCACTCGAGCTCCGGGTTTATTGTTTGCGCTTCTGACCTTGTCTCAGGGCTATCTGTTATACAGGAGCAATGAGAGTCGATTTGCAGCGTCAACAATTGTCGGTGGCAGCTTGACCGTACTCTCCCATGCTGAAAAGACATGGTTCCTTATTTACAGCATGGCATTGCTCTTTGTATTTTTCGGTCGGAGCCGGAAGGGGATTCTCCACTCGCTCGTCGTCATAGTCGGCATTCTGCTTGTCACCATGCCTTGGTGGGGACTGAACATCAGCCGGCATGGTTTAATGCCGTTTCTGTCGGCGGCGCAGTCTGGGGGAGGACAGTGGTTCTCATTGTGGCCTCTGAAGTCATTTGTATTCACGGGTGAACCGATGTTGCCGCTCTTTGCGGTATTGGGATTATTCGGCATGTTTGTTTGCCTGGCAAAGGGAACCTTGTTCCTACCAGTTTGGCTTGTCGCAGTTTTCTTTCTTCAGCCTCGTGCGGCTCCGACGTGGGCGTCCATACCACTCGCCTTGCTTGCAGCTATTACCCTGGACCAGATGGTGCTTCCGGCTCTTCGCGCTCAGATGCCTATATGGACTGGACGCGACATCTCAACTCGCCGCCGTTTCCACCATGTCTCAGTGCTATCCGCGATCGTGCCCATACTGTTTGTTGGCTATCTTGCCAGCTATGAATTCCTTTCAGACTGGCGCCTGGTCAGCAATGATCCGCTGTACCGCCCGCTGCCGCGTTCGGAACGGGAGGCAATGGGCTGGATTGCAGAAAATACTGCTGGCGATAGTGCGTTCGTTGTCCTGAGCAGCCTCGCTTTTCCACGCGATTCAACATCTGAATGGTTCCCCGTTTTGGCTAAGCGTCTCAGTCTGGCGACGGTTCAGGGAACAGAATGGCTGCCTGGCCGACAGTTTTACAAGCGGTGGCAACAATTCGAGGCCCTTCAGCGGTGTGCCAACGATAGCGAGACATGCTTGCAGCAATGGGAACAGGAAGCGGATCGGACGTTCACCCATGTCTATTTAGTCACCGGATGCTGCCGTGAACTGATCGACTCTCTTAGTGCGTCTCGCCATTACCTGCTGATCTTTCAGGGAAAAGGAGGAACGGTCTTCGCTCGGATACAGCAGCCTGCCATTCAACGGTGAGAGCGACACTGTCCTCCTCCGTACCGACTGGGACATCGCTTTAACGATGTTATCGGGGCGCCACGTGGGGATGGTCATCCTTGTGCATGGCGTTTGCCTATACTTCTGGGCGAGGGACGTGACCTCGGTCTTCTCCGGCGGTGATGCTACTGGTGTCGGACCTCCGCCGCCGGCATTATTACAGGGAAGTCCTGGTGCCGATCGTTTTCGAACTCCGTGCCGAGCGACATATGTATCCATACCATTGGGCTACTCGTCGCGATCGGTCTCGCCGAAATAATGTCGCTGTTAAACAAGCCTGTGACGGTAACGAATTGGACATGCAAGCGGCGAGAGGATTCATTGACCGAACGCGATCAGAAATCAGTGGGCGGTATCCCGCAGCCGACTGTCGACCACGATGATGAATCCGGCCATTGCTGCTGATTTCTCATCCAGTTCGTGTAAGAAGACGGTCCGATCGAGAGGTTTACAGTAGTCCCGGAGCGGCAACTGTGATCGTTATGCCTGGCTGACCTAATATCCACTGCCGTCCGGCCATGCCGATTACACCGGAGTTGCAGTAACCGCTAGCTTCTCGTAAGAATCGGACCGCATCCAATGCTCACGGTGACGCGAGGATCATAAGCGGATGTTCTTCGATTTAGTTGTTCGTCTTTATGATGTCCGTTGAAAGCTTATGGCGGGCAACCTTCAGTAGGACGGTGTAGGTACCTCGCCGCTTGTCGCTCTCCAAGAACCGCACTAGAATCGCTGACAGCGAATGCACGGAGCTGCGTTTGCCCGCCTGGTTCACTGTAAACCTTCGATATGGAATTGCAGTATGCCACTAAGTAATTTGCGAACAGACCGACAAATCATCGATCAAATCTTTTGGAGAAACAACCGACTGGGATTCCATTCCATTATCGGATCCCTGTGCTTTCCGACCGTCGAACCTGCCCATGTCGCTATCCCAGCCACGTCGGCACCTTCGATTATTTCACGATGCTGGAAGTGAGGACGTATCAGGTGCCCCAACCGGTTTCAGCGGTGTTTGCCTTGGTTGTCCACCTGGTACTGTGGCTGCCGCTGACCCTGGTTGGCCTTGGCCGGCGGATGCCACACAAGCTCAACCCGTCTTCGCCGTCGATGGACATCTCCCCTTCGATCACGAGTTCGACATGATGAATACGCGGCATCAAAAGATTCTTATTATCGGAGCCGGGTTCAGCGGTCTGGCCGCCGCCTATGACTTGAGTCGGCGTGGATTCGATGTCGAGGTGTTGGAGTCCGACCGAGACGTGGGCGGGCTGGCGGGCAGCTTCGACGTCGGGGAAACCAGATTGGAAAAGTTTTACCACCATTGGTTCACGAATGACCGCCATGTGATGGACCTCATTCAGGAGCTTGGCTTAGAGGCCAACGTGCTGTTGAGGCCTACACAGACCGGTATGTATTTTGCCCATAATTTTTATCGGCTGAGTTCCCCGCTCGACGTTCTGCGCTTCACCCCGCTCAACCCGCTGGATCGCGTCCGTCTGGGGCTCATGGTGTTGCGTGCGCGGAAAGTCGAGCATTGGAAAGAGTTGGAATCGTTGACGGCGCAAGAATGGCTGCGCCACATAGGCGGCGAGCAGGTCTATCGGATCGTGTGGGAACCGCTCTTGCGCGGAAAGTTTGGGTCGTATGCTGATGACATCTCTGCCGTGTGGTTTTGGAATAAACTCAAGTTGCGCGGCGGGAGCCGAGGAAAAGGCGGGGGAGAAAACTTAGCCTATTACCAAGGGGGATTCATCGCGCTGGCCGAGGCAATGGTCAACGCGATCAGGGCGGCCGGTGGACGGGTCCGGACATCGGTGCCCGTGGAGGGTCTCGCGGTTCAACGAGGCCGGGTATGCGGAGTTTTCACTCCTGATGGCCTCGTCCAGGGCGACGCCGTCATTGCCACGCCGGCCTTGCCGACGATCGCGGACTGGCTGGATCCGCACGCCGATCGTGACTATGTCGAGAGCCTCCGACAGATCCAATACTTGGCCAATGTCTGTTTAGTGTTGCAGTTGGACCGCAGCCTGTCGAACACCTATTGGCTGAATGTGAACGATCCGAAATTTCCATTTGTCGGCGTGATCGAGCATACGAATTTTCAGCCGCCGGACACCTATGCAGGGCGCCATATCGTGTATTTATCCAAGTATGCGCCCGAAGACGCGGAGCTCGTCCGCATGACGGATGAACAGGTCTTCGAGTTCTCGCTTCCCCATATTCAGCGGATGTTTCCCCATTTCACGAGGGCATGGGTCAAAGACTATCACGTCTGGCGGGCCCGCTACGCGCAGCCGGTCGTTGTACGGCACTACAGCAAACTCATTCCAGAAGTCCAAACACCGATCGCCGGTCTCTACCTCTGCTCGATGGCCCAAGTCTACCCGGAAGACCGCGGCACCAACTATGCGATTCGAGAAGGACGTGCAACGGCCAACTTGGTTGCAGAAACCTTGCCTGTAGCGGCAAATCGGTGAACAACTTAAGAACGGTTTCGGCATCATGCCGTAGAGCACGCGGCCTAGAGAAGTCCGTTCCATGTCCACGCCAAAGCGACATTGGAAGCAAGACTCGTGGGTCGGTCTACCGTAACTCCTGACCTGATTCACCGACTGATCATTGCTCCCTCCTGGGCAACCATGGCTAGAACCGCGAACCATATATTTTCATCGGAATCCTGCTGGCCCCATGCTTGATGACGCCTTAAAGCCAGCCCCTATTGAGACAGAGGGCAGTGATGGCAAGTCGCATCTGCATGTAAGCCCGTTAAGACAGCCGCTTCTAATCGTCGTCATCGCCGGCATTGCCATGGGCATTCTTATGCGAGTGCGCTATGTCTGGACGGCGGACTTTCCGCTGAACGATGGCGCGCTCTTTTATCTGATGACGCAGGAGTTGATGGAGGCCCATTTTCATCTACCTCTATTCACCTCCTACAACTTTGCAGCCATTCCGTTTGCCTATCCTCCGTTCGGACTGTACGCAGCCGCCCTCCTTGCGACCTTCACTCCCTTCAGCCTGATCGACATCGTTCGGTTTTTACCGCTGGCAATCGATATTCTCGCCATCTCGGCATTTGCGCTTCTTGCCCGGTCGATCCTGGTCGAACCGCACCGTGTGGCCGTGGCCGTGTTTGCCTTTGCGCTCCTGCCGCGAGGTTTTTTGTGGTTCATCATGGGTGGAGGTCTCACGCGTTCGTTCGGACTGTTGTTTTCTCTCCTTGCCTTACATCAGGGATACCGGCTGTACACGAAAGGCTCGATGGGAGCGTTTGTCTTGACCGCGTTGTTTGCAGCGCTGACGGCGCTGAGTCACCTGGGAATCGTTCCGTTTCTCGCGATCGGCCTGACGCTCATGTGGTTCTTCTATGGTTGGAACAAGTCAGGGTTCATCCGTTCTGTCGGTCTCGCTATCGCGGTTCTTATTCTCACCTCACCCTGGTGGGGCACAGTCGTGGCCAGGCATGGCATCGAGACCTTTCTTGCCGCGAAAGCTACCGGCGGGTCGGCCTTTTCGAATAGTGAGACGATGCGCACAGTCCTCACCAGCCTAGCCTATTTAGCCGTCGGCGGCGGATGGGGCGGGACAACGGGAGAGGTGTTGTTTCCAATTTTCGGCGCCTTGGCCCTCCTTGGGGCGCTGTCATGCCTCACACGCCGACAATTATTCTTTCCCGTCTGGTGGTTGTTAACGCTGGTCGTCGATGCCCGTTCCGGGATCGAATACGCGTCAGTCCCAGCCGCCATGCTGTCCGCAATCGGTCTGGCGGATGTGCTGTTTCCTCTCTTGAATGGGGCCACATTCGGCATCCGGCGTCCATTGGGCCGCAACGCCCACAGGCGCAGCCGAATAGGGCCGTTCTTCCAGCAGCTCCGATTCTCTACGGTACTGCTTGTGTTCTTGCTCGTCTATGCCGGCCTGCCGATCTTTCTGCTACGGCCCGGCCTGGGCAGCGATTTGCGAGTGTTGGTCGGGCTGACACCGGATGAACGCGGCGCGATGGAGTGGGTAGCCGATACGACGCCTCAAGGCAGCACCTTTTTGGTGATCCCGCAGGACCGCTGGGGAGTCGACCGGTATTCCGAATGGTTCCCGGTGCTGGCCCGGCGAGTCAGCGTAGCGACGGTGCAGGGGTACGAATGGGTGCCGAACAAGGCATTTGCCAAGAGGCGAGCGTTGTTCATGGAACTTGAACGGTGTGTGAATGCCGATGCGGCATGTCTAGACGAATGGGCAAAGAAGGGCTCGGTTCACTTCAGTTACGTGTACATTCCGCAGGCGAGTTCCGTGCAGAACCCATCTTGCTGTCCGGCCCTGGTCACCTCCCTGATGCACGATCTTCGATACCGCCTGGTGTATTCCGGACCAGGGGCGAAAATATTCGAACGACGTGACGGTTGATAATAATGGTTACGACGCCAATGAGAGCAGAAAAATATGATTGCTGCCATCCCCCCAAGGACTTGATCCTCTTGCCCGTAACACGATCTGCTGGAGCAGCCACATGCTGCGCCATTCGCGGAATCTGAAGGCTTGCATGCCATGGGTCGTGTGCGCTCGGACACGCAACCCGCACTCGTGAAACATTTTGTAGAATTGCCATACCCCTATGGGCGTAATATGGCCATGCTCCTGATAGTCGTGGTCGTTAAACCAATGGAAAATGTCCTGCCGGATAAAGAGTGATTTGGAAAAGGAGGAATTGATATTGGGAGTTGTCACGATCAAGGTACCGTCACACGCGAGTAACCTGCGACATTCCCTCAAAAAGTGACGCGGGTTTTCAATGTGCTCGATAATTTCAATGGCGGTGACGAGGCGAGAGTCATGGGGCAGCAGATGCGCAAATGGCTGATTAAAATCGACGCGCACAAAATCTGCTTCCGACCGGTCTAATTTGAATTTATCCTCCAGCAGGTCCGCAGCGATCACGTCGTAGCCTCGGTCCTTCAAGCGCAAGCTCATCGCGCCGCTGCCGGCCGCGAGGTCGATCGCTCGTCCTCTACCAAGACTACTTGCGCTCGCGCTCAACAGTCGCTCGATGGCGTCATGGAGACCCTGTGTGGCATGGATCGCCAAGCCTTTGTAGTGATCGACGTCGGTGCTCATCTCTCGTAAAAAGCTGTCGCCCACGCCAATAGCGCGTGGCATTGATAGTCTTTCCATCACTCTCTCCCCGTCCTCCTAATCCAAAACGAGACTTCCGTGATGTATACGTGCGCCTTAGGGCGCTTGCCGCATCCTGCAACCGGCAATCAAGCATACGGGATCAGACAGAGGCAGAATGGCTCAGGCGTCCCGCTTTTCGCCGAATCAAGGACCACAGCCCTTTCGGATAATAGCGCAGCAGGACGGCGAGATAGTTCATAGCCCGAGGCCAATGACCCTGGCGGGCTGCTGCGACCATTGCCCACATCAACGGATCCCCATACATCCGTTGCCGTCGTTCCAGGCCTTCCTCCCACGCGCGTTCGTATTGAGGATGTCCGGCCACGACATCGATGTGCGACTGAAGCATGTGCATGGCCGATTGCAACATGACGTCCCAATGCCGTGAGGTTTGCTCATCATGCCATCGATATTCGGCAATTACAGTGTGATGGCAGTACACCGGATGGTGGCGCGCCACACGTAAGTACAGGTCCTGGTCCTCGCAACTTTTCAAGTTCGGAGCGAACCCGCCTAAGCGCAATAGGACTTCTTGCCGAAACATCACCGTATGAGGCGGACCGATAAAATTGCTGCGCAGCAGCGCTCCATAATGATCGGGCCTGGGTCGGCAATCATGGCGATGAGTCGCCGTCTCGTGACCAAACCACTGATAATCTCCGCACACCAAACCGGCATCGGGATTGGCATGAAATTCGTCCAGACAGGTCTGAAAGTGATGCGGGAGCAATCGATCGTCCGCGTCCAAAAAGACGACAAAGTCGCCCGCACTTTCACGCAATCCGTGGTTCCGAGCGGCCGATCGCTCTTGTCGCCGTTGACGGAAATACCGGATACCCGAATAGCGGCTAGCCACTTCGGCCGTATTGTCCGGCGATTCATCATCGATGATGATAATCTCATATTGTTGATGGGTCTGGGCCTGCACACTTTCAATGGCTTCGCCAAGAAAATGCGCCTGCTTGTAACAGGGAATAATCACGCTGACGAGGTCCATTCTCTTTCCTCTTTCCTCAATTTAGATAGTTAAGCTCGTCACTCTCGGTCGAATATTAGGGCGCCACGAGTCCGTACGCCCCGGCGGGAGCGGCGCGCCCCGCGCCGCTCCCATAGTGTGCATTCCAAATCGCAAAGACCAGCAACGACCACAGGGCCAAGATCTGGGACCACTGGCCGGCCTGCCGCGCCGCCTCGTAGTGGTCCACGTAGGCC
>DATEPO010000092.1:0-7960 GCA_035273145.1 Nitrospiraceae bacterium | reverse complement strand
CCGCGGCGATCCGTCGTCGGCGCTGCTGGAGGTGCTGGATCCTGAACAGAACCACGCCTTCAGCGATCATTATCTCGGTGTGCCGTTCGACTTAAGCGAGGTCCTGTTCATCACGACCGCCAATCTCATGGACCCAATTCTCTCCGCGCTCCGCGATCGCATGGAGATCATTGAAATCCCAGGCTATACGGAAGAGGAAAAACTCGGCATCGCGGAGCGCTATCTGATTCCGCGCCAACTCAAAGAGCACGGCATCACCGAGAAGCATATCCGCATCACGGAATCGGGTTTGCACACGATCGTCTCTCACTATACCCGCGAAGCCGGGGTCCGAAGCCTGGACCGGGAAATTGCGAATGTCATGCGCAAAATCGCGAAAAAGGTGGCGGAAGGCAAAGTCCAATGCTACAGCATTACACCGGCCAATGTGCATAAGTTCCTCGGCGTCCCGAAATATCTTCCGGAAGCCGAGCAGGAAGAGGACGAAATCGGCGTCTCGACCGGATTGGCGTGGACCGAGAGCGGCGGGGATGTACTTTATATCGAAGCGACTGTCATGAAGGGCAAGGGCCAGTTGACCTTGACCGGCCACCTTGGGGACGTCATGAAAGAGTCGGCACAGGCGGCGCTCAGCTATGTGCGTTCGCGTGAGAAGTTGCTCGGCATCAATCCGGATGTCTTTTCAAAAATCGACATCCACATCCATGTGCCGGCCGGCGCGATTCCGAAAGATGGCCCTTCCGCCGGCATCACGATGGCCACGGCGATCGCCTCCATTCTGTCCGGGATTCCCGTTCGCCGCGATGTGGCCATGACGGGAGAAATCACCCTGCGAGGCCGGGTGCTTCCTATCGGCGGTCTGAAAGAAAAAATTCTCGCCGCGAAACGAGCCAAGATCTCCACAGTCATTTTGCCTCAGCGCAACGAGAAGGATATCGAAGAGATCCCCAAGCATCTGTTGCGCGGCGTCGCCTTGGTGTTTGCCAAGACGATGGATGACGTGCTGAAAGAAGGGCTTCGCTACCCGAAGGCATCTTCGAAAAAGCTGAAGTCTATGCGCGGGTCAGGACGCAACCGCTCGAAGAGCGATGGATTAGAATTACCGCGTCGCACTCCACGTACCCATCCCTTGTCACCATCGGTCTCCGTGTCGCCTCCGTCCCCCGCCCACTGACATGCCTCATTCCCCATCGAGGCGACGAACACCCCTTCACGAATTTCAGCTGATCGAGACTCTTCACCGGCAGTACGGCAAGACCGGCCCCAATGTTATACGAGGGATCGGAGACGACGCAGCAGTCGTGACGCCCATTAAGAGTCATGAAATGGTAGTCACGACAGACCTCTTAGCAGAAGGGGTGCACTTCGATCTGAAGACCGCCTCCTTTGAGGACATTGGCTATAAAGCGGCTGTCGCCAACCTCAGTGATATCGCCGCCATGGGAGCGATGCCCAACTATCTCCTGGTCTCGCTCGCAATCCCGCGCTCACAGGGCGCGTCCGAGATGCAACGACTATATCGTGGGATCATGTCGGCCTGCCGCCCGTACCGTGTTGAACTGATCGGGGGAGACACGTCGGCCTCTCATCACGGTCTATTCCTCAGTATTGCGCTCATCGGAAGCGTCCCAGTCGGCCGCGCCTTGACTCGTAGCGGGGCGCGGGCTGGCGATCTTCTCTACCTCACGGGCACGATCGGCGATTCTCTTGCCGGCCTACGACTGCTTTCGGCAGGGTATGGAAACAAGGGATCTGTGCTGCCGTCCGTCAAGCGCTCCGCCCAAGAGTTGACCCGCCGGCACCTAAGACCGACGCCCCGGCTTGAAATGGGACAGGCCCTAAGCCGACAACGGCTTGCCACCTCCGCAATCGACGTATCGGACGGGCTCTCGGGAGATGTCCGGCATATTTGCAAGCAGAGCCATGTCGGGGTTGAAATTAAGGCCGATGCCCTGCCGATTTCCTCTGCGCTCCGCAAGTATGCCGACATGAACACGCTGGACCCGATCGACGTCGCGCTGCAGGGAGGCGAAGACTATGAACTCCTGTTCACGGTCGCTCCCCGCCACCGCAAAAAAGTAGAACAGCTCGGCCGGAAGGTCGATTGTCTGTTATCGTGTATTGGAATCATTAAACCGGTATCATACGGTCTCCACATCAAAGACCAATCCGGCATGCTCCATCAATTGCCGATACTCAGCTATCAACATTTCGCTGCCGCACATCATCTTCATCGAGAGAAATCGTGGTCTCGATAGCGCAGATTCGATCACGGCTCAATCAGATTCTGCACCTGCACGAATCTCCCCATCGTACCGCACTGGCATTTTCAGTGGGAGTCTTCATCGCCTTCTCGCCGAGCTACGGATTCCATACCCTGCAAGTGCTGTTCTGTACGTGGGCGTTTCGCCTAAATTTTCTCGCATTGATGGCCGGCGCTTTCATTAACAATCCGTGGACCATCGTGCCCATCCTTGGCGCCACGGTCTGGATAGGATTTCAAGTGCTCGACATGCCGCAAATCGCGCCCTTCAATTGGAACGATCTGAGCTTAAGCTCGCTCTACCACCAGATCTTGCCGTATCTCATCCCCTTTCTCATCGGCGGCATGATCTTAAGCGTCATCGGCATGCTGATCGCGTACCCGCTTGCCTATTGGCTTATCTCTCGGTATCGCGCTCAGCGCCCCTCGGTTGAGGAGCGATTGCCCACCTGAGATAACTGGGGTAAGATGCTGCCATCACGCCAGTCCGGCCTTATGAAATCCCATAATCTTACCCAACCGGCCCTCTATGATGGATCGGCGTTGATTGCCGATCCGATTCACGAATATATTTCCTTCACCGTCCCCTATTCGACTCCCGACTCGGGCGAGCGAACGGAAAAAGACTTGATCGATTCGCCATGGGTCCAGCGCCTTCGCTACATCTTTCAACTCCAGAGTGCACGATGGGTCTATCCCTCGGCTGAGCATAGCCGCTTTGTTCACTCTCTCGGCACGATGCACGTGGCAGGCCGCTTCGCCCGCCACCTCTATCCATTTCTCGCGGCTCAGTTTCAGCACATTCCATCCATCAATTATGTTGAAGAACTCTTGCGGATCACGGCGCTGCTTCATGATATCGGTCATGGCCCCTTCTGCCATTTCTTCGACGATAATTTCCTGAAAACCTATCAATTGACGCACGAGAAATTGGGGCAGGTCATCATTCGCGATCATCTCGGTCCGATCATTCAAAAGATCAGACGAAGCCCGAGCGGACCCTTTTCAAAAGGGGAAGCCCTGGACCCTGCTCACGTCGCCCATCTCATTTTGAAAGAGAAGGGAAAAGACAATTCCCGTATGCCGCCCTGGCTCAATGTGCTGCAGCCGGTAATTTCAGGCAGCTACACCGGGGATAACTTGGATTATGTCTTGCGCGATGCCTATATGTGCGGCGTGGCCGTCGGGCCGGTCGATCTGACTCGGCTGATTCATTACACGCTGATTACCGGCAAAGGCTTTACGATTCATAAGACAGGCCTCCCGGCTCTGCAAATGTTTCTGACGACACGCATGTATCTGTACTCCAACGTGTACTATCACCGCACGACGCGAGCGATCGACATCCATCTTCGCGAGATTTTTGGGGACACGATGCGTCTGATCTTTCCGGATAATCCGCTGAAAAACATGGACCGCTATTTGACGCTGACGGATTGGTCATTGCTCGAAGAGGTACGAGGCTGGAAAACTTCTCGACATGGGGGACGGCGGGCACTTGGCGCAGAATGGGCTCGGATTCTGAGGCGCGATGTGAAATGGAAAATGGCCTACAACACCGTGCTCAAAGAACCGGGACAAGCCCGTGGAATGGATTTTCCGAGTGCGGTGCATTTTGAAAAACAGGTAAGGAAGGAATTGCCGCTGAAATCCATGAGCATGCCGTTCGCGGTCGACATGGCGCCGCTCGATCCGCGCCCTGACCCCAAAGACACGCGTGCGACGCCGCTGTTCGTGTACGACGCGGGGAGCAAGACCGTATCGACTGAGCCGTTGGAAGAATTCTTAGATTTGCTCCCCACGCGCTTGGTACAGTTTAGAATCTATGCGTTGAATCACGACACCGATGCAGAGCTATCGCGGGCTGCCGCAGCGGTCCTCAACGCCGCGCCATCAAGCAGCCATACGAATGTATAAAGAGGATGAACGCTGAATGATGAGCGGTGAACTATTCGGAGAGACGGATGAGGAACTACTGAACGATGGGTAGAGGACGATGGAAGGACAGTTTGATCAACGATAGCGGGTCCACCCGGGCGCCGTTCATGTTGACGCCCCAATGAAGATGGGGGCCGGTCGCCCGTCCTGATGCGCCGACCTTTCCGATGATCTGGCCTCTCTTCACTGCCTCGCCGTCTTTGACGGACACTTCCGAAAGATGGAAGTACATCGAGTAGAGACCGAGGCCATGATCGACAAAGACGCCCTTGCCTGAAAAGAAATGATCGGCGGTCAAGCAGACGACCCCATCATTCATCGCGACCACGTCGGCGCCGAGCGGGGCCGCAATATCTTCTCCATTGTGAGGATTCTTAGCCTCACCATTGATAATCCGCTGACGCCCGAAGGCGCCGGTGACGGGACCTGCGACCGGCCGAAGAAAGTCACCGGCCCATAGTCGCCGCTCAGACACCGTCTCAAGCATCGTGCGCACTTGCGCCTGTTCCGCCTTCACGCGAATGAGGCTGTCCTCATCCAGGTCGACCTTATCCTTGGGCAAGGTCAAATGCTGAACCGGTCGCTTCTCTTTAATGACCAGCATCGTATAGCTCAACCGGCGACGGACTGCGGACGAAACAACATCGAGAACGAGCTCATGCGTGCCGGGGCTATCCTGAAGATCGACACCGACCAACCCGATATAGGACAGCGCGGCCCCGCCGGACGCCTCCGGAAAGAATGGAATCTTGCGATTTAAAAATCGCCCCGTCACCGCAGTAGTCTGCTGATCCACCGGCACGCGAACCACCACAATTTCCCCTTGTTTGCCGCTGAACTGACCATCCACACCATGCCGCTCAGGCGGCGCGCTCGTCAGAAGATCAACCGGAAAGATGCTGGTAAGCAGCACGATCGCCATGATGGCGATTCGATCCATCCTGCCTTTCAGAGACCGAAGAAACATGTGCGCTCTCAATAAGAGAGGATGCTCAAAAAGGCCGTCAGCAAGGCCACAGGAAGTGCGGCGACTGAGGCGCAGCCTTCTACGTCGCAGGGAGACGCGCGACCGAGAACGAAGCTGCCGGCATTTTTCGACATCCTCTCAGCGGTAGAAGCGGGGACCGGCTACCTGCGCCACCAACTCTTCCACACGCCGGTTGACCGCGCTGAACGGATCCATACAGAGAATCGTTTCTTCCCAATAGCCATTGAGTTTGAGGTACGTCCAGTCCACGGTGTACGAACGATTCTTGGCTCGGGCGAACCGGATAAAATCGCCTCGGACCTTCGCCCTCGTTGTCTGAGGAGGAACCGACATCGCGCGCTGGACGGCATCCTCGTCCACAATCCGTTCAATCAGATTTCGGCTCTCCAACAGATAGTATAACCCACGCGTCCGCTTCACGTCGTGATATTGAAGATCCATAAGAAAGACGCGGGGATCGTCCCACCCGCAGCCTTTCTTATCGATGTAGGACTGAATCAAATGCCGCTTGCCGACCCAATCGATTTCCCGAGTGAGTTGCGCCGGGTCCTCCTCAAGGCCATCGAGCACCCGTGTCCATTTCGCCAGCACATCGTCCAGCACCGGATCATGGGAGTTAAAACTCAAATAATCATAAGCCCGTTCCAGGTAGACCCGTTGGATTTCGATGGCACTGAGCTGGCGTCCGTCATCTAATCGCACCTTTTTCTTCAACGTCGGATCGCGCGATACCTCACGAATGGCCTTCACAGGATCCTCGAGCTCCATCCCGCTCACCGTATAGCCGTCTTCAATCATGGTGAGAACCAGCGCGGCCACGCCGACCTTCAAGTACGTGGCATACTCGGACATATTGGAATCGCCGACGATGATATGCAGCCGTCGGTACTTTTCAGCATCGGCGTGTGGTTCATCACGGGTATTAATGATGCTCCGGGAAGAGGTCGTCGATGAAGACGTTTTTTCATGGATATGCTGCGCCCGCTGTGAAATGAAAAATTGCGGCTTGCCGGAGACCTTCAAGACCTTGCCCGCGCCTGAATAAATTTGCCGGGTCACGAAAAACGGAATCAATTGCTCGGTGACTTTCCAGAAATCCACGTCGCGGCGCATCAAAAAGTTTTCGTGACAGCCGTAGGTGTTTCCGAGCGAATCGGTATTGTTTTTGAAGATGTAGATCTCTCCCGAGAGGCCTTCCTCCCTTAACCGCTCCTCCGCGGCCGGCAGACAGGCCTCAAGCAGTCGCTCGCCGGCTTTGTCATGAATGACGAGATCCAAAATATTATCGCATTCGGGGGTCGAGTATTCGGGATGGCACCCGGTGTCCTGATAGAATCGGGCGCCGTTGATCAGAAAGGCATTGGACGGCCAGCTATTGGGAATGAGACCCTCGAAAATGTATCCGAGTACCTTCTCCATGGGCAAATAGATACGCCCATTCGGCGAGAAGATAAGTCCGTACTCGTTTTCGAGGCCGAAAATTCTTGTTCTCATAAGATGAAGGGAACCGAAGGACAGGCTTTCAGCATACACTGCGCCTGCATGTTCTTCAACTTGAGGCGCTCAGAACAGGTGCCTAAGCCAGTATCTGGCGGGATTCCGCAATGGAGATTCGGCGAAACTTGCGTCCGACACGATGCCGATCGAGCGTCGCCACCTCTAATCCCTCAAGCGGCAGTTTTTGGCTGGTGATGTTTTCAAGTGCCGCGGTACACAGCGTCAGCGAAGCTTTCAACGAGGACTCATCGGCTTTGTATCGCTCCTTGAGGAACGCTTGCAGCGCTTCGGAACGGCCGCCGATGACCGCAAATCCGCGTTCGTCGAAGATACTCCCATCGAAGGAGATCCGATACATTTCGTTAGGACGATCCATTTCTCCGACTTGAACGACGAGGATCTCCACTTCCAAGGGTTTTAACTCCTGACTGAAAATGGTGCCGAGGGTTTGCGAATAGCCATTCGCCAAGGATCGCGCCGTCACATCTTCCCGACTGTACATGAATCCCTTCAAGTCCGCGTGACGAATACCGGCCTTGCGCAGGTTTTCAAACTCGCTATATTTCCCAGCTCCGGAGAAGGCAATGCTGTCGTAAATTTCCGAAATCTTATAGAGAGAGGCGCTGGGATTATCGGCCACCAGGAGAATACCATCTTGATATTCGACCGCGATAATCGACCGGCCCTTGGCGATGCCTTTTTTGGCATACTCCGCCTTGTCCTGCATCATCTGTTCGGGAGAGACGTAATAGGGCAGCGGCATATCAGCGCTCCTTCTTCCGTTCGGTAATCAACTCGGTGTACAACGAAGCAATCCGCTGGTCTCCCACGTCGGCAATCCCTGCTGCTGTCACCACTTTTGCCGTCGGATAAATTCCGCGAATCAGATCCGGCCCGCCGGTTCCGACATCCTCCTCCGCCGCATTGTAGAGGGACAGCAATGCGAGTTTCAGCGAGTCATCCTCCGACAAACTTTTTCGGTAGTGCTCGCGCATCGTATTGCGAGCGTCTTTGCCTCCTGAACCGATCGCATGATATTCGGACTCCTCATACCGCCCACCAGTCACATCGTATTTGAAGATGCGGCCTTCATTTCGCCGATGATCGTAGCCGACATAAATTGGAATGACGACCAACCCATGAAACACCATGGGCAAATTCGCCTTGATCATCTGACCCAGTTTATTGGCCTTGCCCTCATACGATAACTGGACCCCTTCCAGCTTCTCGTAGTGCTCTAACTCCGTCTGAAATAACTTGACCATCTCAATGGC
>DATEPO010000091.1:0-4010 GCA_035273145.1 Nitrospiraceae bacterium | reverse complement strand
GAGTGCGCATGGACGTTTCCTGAGCTTGCATCACTCTGACCAAGACTTCCTCTTGTCGTGCCATCGCCTTTTCCGACACAGCGGCCTCGGGGTGGAGGACGGTCACAGTGGGCGCCGGCGGTTCAGAGCGCGGGGCCGATCCAACACGATCTGAGAGCCGGTCTGCGACAAGGAACAGGATCGCAACGGCAAAGCCGGCTCGCCCTATCATCGCCACATTCGACCACACGGATTGAGGGAACCGCGAAGCCATTGCCGACCGCGACACTTTGGGATGCGCCTCGTTGATAGCGGTGGTCGACTGTTTCAAGGTCAGCTTGGCGGCGTGATACGCCACCTGAACGGATCCGCCGTCGACTCGATTGTGAATGCTGATTTCGAGGACATGATCGCCGACAGGGAGCCGCGCCATTTTCATGCGCAGATCCTGCGCGCATAAGCTGCCGATCAGCCGGCCGGACGCGGTGCGGATCTCGACCGTCTGAATGGCCCGCGGTTGTGTAATGGAGGCAACGGCATGGGTGGCTTCGTCGCACTCCATCGCGCCGACACATTCATGGTTCACAAAAATCTGCAGCGAGCCGGGGTCCTCATCGTGGTCCAAGCCAGGCTGAACGTGCAACGAAGAGAGCAACCGCCGTCGATATGCATCCGCTACATCATCTGGTTCCATGGCGCCCTCAGTGATCTACCGAATGATAGGATTCGACCAATCTCCCGTTCAACAAGGGACGGATTCGCAGATCGAGCTGTGGGGTCAGCACGTCCTGCGAGTCGTCCTGATGGACATCGCAGACTTCCGACAGACAATCCCGACAGAGTGCGAGGTGCCACACGCGGTAATCATAGCCATAGCCTTCTTTAAACAGATGTGCCCATTGTTGACGTGACAGGCAGGGGAAATGCTCCGGCTCGCTCTTCCGATAATGCGCCTGGACAATGCGGCTGAGCCGATCGGCTTCTGCGTGAAATTGGTCGGGGTAACGGCGTTTATGGGATTCAATTTCCATGAGATCTTCGCGTGTGATGCCGACCTCATCGACCGCCCGTTGCCATCCGCTGCGGCGCCAGCGTTCAAAATTCTTGTACACCCGCTGTGTTTCTGTGGTGCCGAGCCCGAGGACTTTCGCCACCTGACTTTGCCCGAATCCGTACAAATGGTAGAACAAGGCCATTAAGGCATCGCGGCTGATCACCGCCCGCGACGTCAGGCCCTCCAAAAATCGCCCGAGCGGCGACAAGAGTTCCTTGTCGTAACAGAATGGCTCAGGCTGACTGAAATATTTGGCGATGAGGCTGTCCAGGAAGAACAGCGGCCGACAGGGAATTTCCGTGCGTCCGTACATCAAGAAACGCTCGACAAGCTCATAACCCCAACGAAGAGCCAGCTTCTCATGACAGACATCGTCACCCCACTGGCCGGTTTCGCGTAAGAACCGGCGTGTTTGCGTCGTCGCATGATTGAGCAAATGCGGCAAAGCCTCGGTCATGAGTCGCTCATATTCATCGACTGTCATGACTAGCTGGCTTAATCTGGCAGTCACGTCTCGTCTATCGACCATTTCCCACCTCTTGGCGCCGAGTATGCCATAAGCCGCTGCATTCAGCTATGAGTGAGATTATATATTTCGTAATAGAACGGCTGACATTTTATCCATTGAGCCGCTGTAATGAATCTTGCTATCGAGTCCGCGTAAACTACTTGAATTAATCTTCGGTATGTTCACATGAAGAAGTTTTCAGTTCTCATGGCGTTGCCCATGCTCATCGGTTTCGGAACGGTCACGACCATGACCTACGCCAGCGAAAAAGGATGAGAAGAAGGACGGCGGCCGGTAGTTTTTGACGTGTCGCTGCCTGCCTCGTGTGCCTGCCTCTGTAGCTCAAAAAAGGCTGACGCTTTCCTTCCGAGAAGCGTCAGCCTTACTCTCAACATTCCGCACCACGAATAGGAAGGCCGCTTCAATTCAATTCGGCGACACGGTGCGTATCGACCACGTATACGCGCTTCGCAACCTTCTCCTGAAACCACGGAAACAGCGCCGGAATAACGAGGAGGGTCATCGGTGTCGAGCTGAGCAGTCCGCCGATCACGACCACGGCCAACGGGCGCTGTACTTCCGATCCGATCCCATGTGCGAGCGCCAGTGGAATCAATGCGAGGAGCGCGACGAGGGCGGTCATCAGGACCGGCCGGAGTCGAAGCACACAGGCGTCGATAATGGCGTCGTCTCCATGCCGGCCCTCTTCCCGCTCCTTGACGATATAGCTGACCAGCACGATCCCGTTCAGCACGGCGATGCCGAACAGATTGATGAAGCCGACCGAAGCCGGCACACTGAGATACTCACCGGTCACCCACAGCGCCACAATGCCGCCAATGATCGCGAACGGCAGGTTCAGAATAATCAGCGCGGCGTACCGCACCGAATTGAAGGAGGAGTACAACAGGATAAAAATCAACCCGATCGTCATCGGCACGATAATCTTGAGCCTTGCCATCGCTCGCTGCATATTTTCAAATGAGCCGCCCCAAACGATGTGATAGCTAGGCGGCAGCTTGATTTGTTTGGCGATTTTCTGTTGTGCTTCCGCCACGATGCTTTCGATGTCGCGGCCCATCGTATTGAACCCGATGTAGATCCGGCGCTGCAGCCCTTCACGGCTGATCAACGCCGGCCCTTCACGCAGTTCGACCTTGGCCAGATCGCCGAGCGGAATGAGCGCCCCCGAGGCGGACACGAGTAAAATATTGCTGATCGTCTCGACACTGTTGCGGTATTGCTCCGGGTAGCGCACGATGAGATCGAACCGACGCTGCCCCTCGTATACTTGAGTGGCCGCCTCCTGGCCGATCGCCGTCGTGATGATTTCCCGGATATGCGCCACGTTGATGCCGTGCCGTGCAATCTTGCCACGATCGATATCGATGGTTAAATAGGACTGACCGAAGAGCTGCTCCACGCGGATATCCTTCACGCCTCGCACCGAACTCATCACCGCCTGGATCTCCTCCCCGGTTTTCCTGAGCACCTCCAGATCTTCCCCCAGCACCTTGACTGTGGCCTCGGACCGCACGCCGGATAGCAATTCATCGACTCGTTGTTGGATCGGCTGGCTCAGCAGAAAGTTCGCGCCGGGGACCTTCTCCAATCGTGTCCGAATCGCATCATCGAGTTCCGCCTTGGTACCGGCGGTGGTCCAGGTATCGATGGGCCTTAGGAGCACCGTGGGATCGCTGGCATTAGGCTCCTGAGGATCGTTGCCCAACTCGGACCGTCCGATCTTGGAGACCACCATGCGCACTTCCGGAAATTCCAGCACGGCCCGTTGCATGTCTTTTTCGATCTCGATGGACTGATCGAGGGAGATGCTGGGATGTCGAATGGTCTGCGGACTAATGGACCCTTCGTTCAAAATCGGGATGAATTCTCCACCGAGGAAGGGAAACAGCGCGAGACTGCCGGTAAGGAGCGCAATCGCAATGGCCAGCACGATGAGACGATGGCCCAAGGCCCACCGCAGCATCGGCAAATAGAGGCGTTTCGCCCATCGCACCATGAAGCTTTCCTTTTCGCTCCCGGCTTTCAACATCACCAAGCAGAGCACCGGCGAGAGCGTCAGCGACAGGACTAACGAGGCGAAGAGCGCGAGCATAATCGTGAGCGCCAACGGAGAAAACATCTTGCCTTCCATGCCGACCAAGGACAGCAGCGGCAGGAAGGTCACCGCGATGATCAGCTCACCGAACATGCTCGGCTTTCGCACTTCGAGCACGGCCTGCAAGACGACCGGCAGACGTTTGAGAATAGAGCTTGTGACCTCGCGAGACGACGAGGCCAGATGGCGCTCCACATTCTCCACTTGAATAATGGCGGCATCGGCGATCATGCCGAGCGAAATGGCCAAGCCGCCCAGCGACATCAAATTGGCCGAGAGTCCGGCGAAGTTCATCGCAATAAAAGTCGCCAGCGGCGCCACCACGAGAACGGCGGCCACCGCCAACGCGC
>DATEPO010000090.1:0-10177 GCA_035273145.1 Nitrospiraceae bacterium | reverse complement strand
AAGAGGTCGATTGTGTTGTAGACATTCCGCTGAAACTGCTGTGGCGAGTCACTCTTACGCAGTACGTGCCGGCGTTGGGTTTGCATCGCAGCGCTGTCGTGGAGCGTTGTCATTTCTACGGTCCCAGCGCGCGGTTGAGATTGAATGCCCGCTGATCAGCGCCAAATGGGTGAACGTCTGGGGAAAACATTGCCGAGCGCCTCACCGCTGCTGCCGATTTCTTCGGTGCGGCGACAATCGCGCCCGTCGGCTCAAACTCAGGAGCTTCAAAGTCAGCGCCGAGCGGCACACCGTTTCCCGCCAACGGCCGGCGTAGGTGCATTCGAGAGCCAGCGTTGCCAATAGTTCACCGTCTGCTCAAACAGAGCGTTGGTCTCCTTTTGTGACGGACATGGGCCGCAACTTTGATTGGATTGAACGCAGCGCAGCACGAAGACGGCCGCTTGCCCCTCCTTCAAATGAACGTCGCGCGGACGCCGGCGCTCATCCAACGTGAGCGGAATGTCCGTCGCAAGTCCAGGTTAAACTCGTGAGAATGAAAGGAGGCGCCATGCGCGATGTCGGTTCAGCAACCTATGAATCTCACTGTTCCTCGTAGTGCCACGTGAGCCCGCCATCGACAAAATACGTTGCTCCAGTCACATAGTCGGCATCGGAAGAGGCCAAGAAGGCCGCGATGCCGGCAACATCGGCCGGGCGCCCGAGACGGCCGAGAGGAATCTGCTGGAGCAGCGCCGGAAGCTTTACCGGATCGTTTAGCAGCTCCGTATTGATCGCCGTCTCGATGGCGCCGGGCGCAATGCCATTGACGGTGATGCCGAACCGACCCAGCTCGACGGCAAGGTCGCGCGTCAGCATGCGGAGCGCACCCTTACTCGCGCAATAGGTCGCGAAATTGGGAAACGGCAGATCTTCGTGCACCGAGCTGATATTGATAATCTTGCCGGGCCGTTGGGTGTCCATCAGATGTCGAGCCATGGCCTGTGCCGCGAAAAACGCGCCCTTGAGGTTCACATCCAATACCCGATCGTAGTCCTCTTCAGTCACGTTCCAAAACGGCGCATTGATCTCCACGCCGGCATTGTTGACGAGCACGTCCAGCTTGCCGAAGTGTTGGACCGCTTCCTTGATGAGCCGTCTGACGTCGCTCACCACGCTCAAATCCGCTCGGATAATGTGTCCTTTGCGGCCCACGCTCTCCACATCGGCCAAGGCTTCGCGCGCTCCATTCGCGCTGTGACTGTAATTGATGACGACATCCGCTCCTTCGTGCGCGAATCGATTGGCGATTGTCCGACCGATGCCGCGACTGCTGCCGGTGATCAGCGCGATCGTGTCCGCCAACCTCATGTCGTCCCTCATGCGCGACTGATCCAAGTCGGTGCGATCGCGGTCCCCCGTTTTGCCATATAGCCGAACCAGATATTCAGCATGCCCATCGGTTCCAAATACCGAGCGTTGTGAAGCGGTCCCGCGTCCGTCGCCTCAAACCCCATGCTTTCGATGAGGGTTCGAACCGACTGTTTCGCCCCTTCGTCGTCGCCGGCGTAGAAGACCGCGGCGCGGCGCCCGGCCCCAAAATCACCGCCTTCATTCAACACCTGAGCAAAAATCGTGTTGAAGGCCTTCACGATCTTGGCTCCTGACAACGCCTTGGCGATCTCCTCGGCGGCTGAGGTCGTCTGCCCGATCGCAAGACCCGACATGTCGGGCTTCAGCGGGTTAGAAATATCGATAATGGTCTTGCCAGTGAGAGTCCCTGCGGGCCGCAGCGCCTCCACCTGCTGATCGTACGGCGTGGCCGCGATGATGATCTCCGCGGCCTGCGCCACGTCACTCAACGGCATGGCCCGGACGCGCGCGCCGATTGTGCGGGCCGCCTCTTTCGCATGCTCGACATTCTTGGATGCGATCGTGACGTCATGCCCGGCGGCGCTTACCCGACGGGCAAAGGCCGATCCCATATTGCCGGACCCGATAATCGCAATCTGCATAAGACCTCCTTCATGCCTGTCAGAGTTCGCCCATGCTGTTGCCGGCAGAGCAGACCGCGACGGCAAACATAGCGGATACTGCACCGGTCATCGCCCGGCCACCAAGAAACGCTTCGGCATCCGCAAGAGCATCCAACCAGCGTTTCCAGGGCGCCTCGGTCGCATTTCACCTCGCGGTCCGCTGGGGTGAAGTGACAGTGCGAGCCGACCCGTATGGGACGGTCAATCGTATTGATGACCGTCGGCCAAATCGGTCCTTGCCTTGGTCGACCTGCACTAGCCCTCCATACAAGGTTTCGCCGGGGATGTTCGGCTCTTGACCTGCTCGGATGGTCAATCCCATTGAGGTGTCGGAAGCACTCGTGCTGACCGGTGTCCATCGGACGGACCCGTGCGGATCTCCGATTGGCTTGGCCGTCGATTGGCTGCACGTGCGTCCTTATCTGTCTTGTCCCTTGCCTTTCTGCGAGTCGTCCGCTCCTACGGCTTCAGCACGACCTTGATGCAGTCGTCCTGTTTGTTCCTGAAGATGTCGTATCCATGGGGTGCGTCTTCAAGCCGCATGTGATGGGTAATGAGAAACGACGGGTCGATCTCATTGTTTTGAATGCGGCCCAGCAGCGGGTCCATGTATTTCTTCATGAAGGTCTGCCCCGTTTTGATCGTCAAGCCTTTGTTCATCGCGGCACCCATCGGGAACTTGTCGATATACCCGCCATAGACGCCAGGCACCGATACGGTGCCGCCCTTTCGGCAATGCAGGATGGCTTCACGCAACGCCTGCGGACGGTCGGTCTCCAGCATCATCGCCTGCTTGACCTTGTCGTAGACATTGATGACGCCGGTCGTATGTGCTTCCATGCCCACCGCGTCGATGCACGCGTCGGGACCCCGGCCACCGGTCATCTCCATGAGTGCCTCGGAGAGGTCCTGTTCTTCGTAGTTGATCGTCTGTGCGCCCGCATGCTCGCGCGCCATGCGCAGGCGCTCCGGAAACCGATCGATCGCAATTACGCGCGCCGCGCCGAGCAGGTAGGCGCTCTTCATCGCAAAGAGCCCGACCGGCCCGCAACCCCACACGGCGACCGTGTCGCCTTCCGTGATGTGGCACTGTTCGGCCGCCATGTACCCGGTCGGAAAAATATCGGAGAGGAACAGGACCTTGTCATCCGGAATCTCTTTTGGAACTTTGATCGGACCGACATCGGCAAACGGGACGCGCAAGTATTCGGCCTGCCCGCCGGCATAGCCGCCCATCATGTGAGAGTAGCCGAAGAGCCCGGCCGGCGAAAATCCATACAGCTTCTCGGCCATCCAGGCGTTCGGATTCGAGTTGTCGCAGAGGGACGATTCCTTCCGCTTGCAGAAGAAGCAGCGGCCGCACGCGATCGTGAAGGGTACGACCACGCGATCCCCTGGGCGGAGGTTCTTGACCTCTTTCCCCACTTCGACGACCTCGCCCATGTTCTCATGGCCCAAGATATCCCCTCTCTGCATGGTCGGAATGTAGCCGTCGTACAGATGCAGATCGGAGCCGCAAATCGCCGTCGAGGTGATTTTGACGACGGCATCGCGGGGGTTGAGGATTGTCGGATCGGGCACCGTTTCGACCCGCACGTCATGCGTGCCGTACCAGCAGAGCGCTTTCATGTTGAACTCCAGCTTAAGGTTCGAAACTCAAGGTTAAGGCTCAGCCTCAACCTTCCTCATGCTCCCCTCGGTTGTCCGCGTGTTGTCGGCGCCTCGCCGGCTTCCATCGTCTGTTTGAAGCGGCGCAGGTCTTCTTGAATCTGCTGATCAGGCGCCCGGCCGAACAGCTTGGCGACGGCGGCGCCCGTCATGCCGCCCGCAGGCCGATACGCGAGGTCGACGTGGACTTCCGTGCCGCGCCCCGCCGGCGCGCGCTCGAACCGAACCGATCCGGCATGATCGACATCGGAACCCCCGATTGAGCGCCACGCGATATATTCGTTCGGGCGATCCTCGGTGAGCTCGGCGTCCCACTCGACGGGCGCGCCGGCCGGACCTTTGGCGATCCAGTGCGAGCGATTCTCTCCGATCATCCGCACGGATTCGAGATGGCTCATCCAGCGCGGCAGATTATCGAAGTCGCGCCATGCGCGATAGAGTTCTTCGGGCGAGCGGCTGATCGTCATGCTTTTGTGCGTGCGAATCGCGCGGCTCTCGTCGATCATGCCGGTCTGTTCGCTGAGCTGCCGGCTGCACAGCACATCGAGGACGGCGACTCCGGCCACCGCAGCGGTCGCGGCCGCTACTCTGCCGCGCCGCGAGCGACTCGACGCAAGCGCTAACGCGAGCACGGCCAGGTCCATTGCGTCACCACCGACGCGGCCCCACATCCATCCCACAGGCCGAGGTTGCGACAGAATGCCGAGTCCGCTGGCAATCTCGCGCAATCCAAACACCCGAAGCAGCGCTCGGTGGTTGTATATTCCAATCGCTCGGGCGAGGCCGCGAGGCGCCATGACTTCTATCAGTCCAAGCCCAATACCGAACCACCCTAGACCACGCGCTAACGGATTTTCGACGGTGCGCAGAGGCGGGCGGGCTTGCGATCGGTCTCTTTTCCGATGACGGGACAGTGTCGAGCGGGGCGGCCGCTCGCGAGGTTGCGTGCGCAGCCTGCTCGATTCCACGTCTGCATTCACCTGTTCGGTGGTCATCTTCCCTCCAGTTTCTGGGATCGGCGTTACGGAACTTCACCGGCGTCCCGTCGATCTGTACCTGCTAGAAGGAAACGTTTCACGAGATTGTGAACGGCCGGCGGCAAAGTCCGCCGGCTCGTCCTCACGGATCATGGACAGAACGAAGAGGTCAAGACACGCCCGCTTCGGTCAAACAGGACTTTTCGACGAACTCACGGATCGTGGCGAGGTGTCGCTCTTCTTCCGCGAGGGCGCCGCGGAATTTGCTCGCCATGTCGTCCTGACCCAATTCTTCCGTCAGCTTGATGAGTAACTGCCAGCCGTCATGGTCGGCCAGTTCGGCGATGAGGAGTGCATGCAGGCTTTGGGCGATCGACATCCGCGGGTCGCTGATCACCTGCATGAGGCCGATCGATGCCACTCCATCGACGTCCGCCCCTGGAGTGACGGCGGTAGGATCGGCGCCCAAATCTTTGATCGCCTCCATGACAAGCATGAAATGCTGAGCTTCCTCATTTCGGAATTCCCGGAGCCGGTCCAGCGAGAGGCCATTTGCTTCATCGCTTCGAACCAGGCACTTGTTCAGCAGCGCGTCGTACAGTCGCGTGCCGGCCCGCTCGAACGCCAAGCGCGCGCCGAGCTTGTCGAGCAAAACCTCGGGCTTCTTTCCCATCAACTTCTGCATGCCGGTCTTTGCCGCACCCTTCAAGGAGCCGGGGGCCGGAACGGACCCGATGGGGTCGGCCTCAATGATATAGCTGCGGCGATAGGATGCGAGCGTCTGTTCATCACCTTGGGAACTCGGGATTGACGCCTCGACTCCGCTCAACAGCTCTTGGATATCGATCGGCGACATGTCGATACCAGTCTTATTCATGCCGGAATCTGTCGGATGTTTCATGCCGCTACCCTTCCTTTCTTCTTGGCCGCCAGTTCTGTTCCCGGACTCCATCGATAGCCGGCGGCCACGGTCTGAGTCGGCGAGCCCTCTGAGTTGATGTGACGGCGATAGGCCAGCGAGCGCTCCGGCTCCTGGCTCTTATCCACGAACTGCGTGCCGTTCGCCCGCAGATCAAGTTCATCATGAAGCACCTTGCGCACGAACTCGCGTTGACTCTTATAGGCAATGGGTTCAGGCAGCGACGCGGGAAGGATCTCTGCAGGATCTCGCCGTTCCATTTTCTTGAACACCTCCATCACATACTGCAATTGGCCGAGTTCATAATCTAAAAAGCGTTCCCAGATGGCCTTGATGCGCGGATTGTCTTCCTGACTGACGCAACTATAGTAGTTATAGACTTCGTTCGCCTCGTGCAGCAGCCATTTCTCCATCCACGTTTCGGTCGGATCGATAATGGATTCATACTGCGTCACATGCTGCTCTTCGATCGACGCGATCTCGGCGTACAATTGCCGGGCGAGCGGATCGGCAAACCAGGGTCCATAGTGCATGTAGTAATCGTGCGTCTGATGCTCTCCGGCCATAATGGTCATCGCATTGAATTTGGTAATGGGCGAGGCCGTCCGCTTATCGTAGTGCTCGCGCAGGTCGTCCTCGGGATCCCGATGCTCGTCCACAGTCGGGCGGCCCGGCATGATATCGCTGTAGCATTGGAGAATCGTATTCGCATCGATCCCTTGAAGGCGATCCAGCAGGGCCGAGTACCGATATAGATGATCGAAGTCCTCCAAGAGGCCGAAGCGCAGGACCTGTGCGATATAGGGGTCCGGCTCATTCTGCGCCAGGCTGGCCGTGACCTCGACCGCCACTTGCTCGTAGCCGATAGTCGTCTCCAGCGGAGACTGATCCGCGGGGTTGAGCCAGTTCACGATCGTTTGTTGGTGCTGCTCGATGCGCCGAATCTTCGCCAGTGGAATTTGGAGTTCTTTATTCATCCGTGCGCACGAATGGCCGAAGCGCACCGCTTCGGATTCGATGCCGTTCATCAGAATGACACGCACACGCGTGAAGGCGTCATCGTTCAGCTTACTGATCGGCTTCTGGACGAGATCCTTCCAGGTAAACTTTTGCTGGTCGATCGTGACTCCCTTGTCTCGCAATAGATTCAACGCCATTGGGTTCTCCTTCTGGTAAGAATGTCTCTCTTCCGAACTTTCTCATCGTCCCATGCGAGAAGACTGCCGACTATCGGCTAAAGGCGCGCGGTCCTATCCGTTGAGGTCGATGTCCAAAGCCCGTCCGACTCGTACGCATCTACACACCAGGTCAGATCCGAGGAGCTCCACGCTCGCTCGATGGCACGTTAAACCGATAGGTCTCTCCATGGCTCATGTAGTGGATGCTGTTTTCCAGACCCGCTGCCGTGACCTCGCGCTGAAAGTCGGAGAGCGGTGACTGGAACACATCGTAGTCGTTGTAGTGAATCGGAATGGCTTTCTTTGGATTGACGATCTGCATCAGCTCGACGCCCTGTTTGCCGTCCATCGTAACCATGAGGCCAAGGACCCGTGTCCCGCCGAGATGCAGAAGCGCGAGATTAATGTCCGGATAGCGGCGTGGAATGTCTTTCAAATCGTCAATCACGAGCGTGTCTCCGGTGATGTAAATCCGGAAAAGCGTGGCGTCCGAGGTGGATTGAAATTCCAAGAGACTTCCCATCACCTCCGGCAGCACGAGATCCGCGAGCGGAGGGCCATGCCGACCGGGCATTGAGGTGATCCGGAGGCGAGCATTCCCCTTCCTGATCGTCACCGAGGACCAGGTTTCAAGGGAAGAGGCGTTCTTGAACCCTCGTTCGTCCAGCTCCTTCACCGCTTCGAGAGTGGTCACGATCGGCAATGTCTTATCGAGTTCCCGCTCGGCTACCTGATCGAAGTGGTCCCCATGGAAGTGGGAAAGCACGATGAGATCCAGCGGCGGCAGGTCGCGAATCTCGATGGCCGGGTCCGTCAGCCGCGTGCTGTACATTCCATACCCGATCGATACCTGTTCATGTCGATGGATAAACGTCGGGTCGGTCAGAATGGTAAACCCTGCATAGCGAATCAACACTGTCGCATTGCCGATAAAGTAGACCGATCCGTTCGCCATGTCAGGCGATTCATGGCCCGCAGGCAACGTCGTCTCTGTCGCCGCTATGTCCCGTCGGCTTTCCATCCTGGAGTCTCCTGTTTTTCATCTGAAAAGCGAGATGACCAAGCCTTCTTCATTGAGATCGATTCGACTTGCCTGACTTGATCCAATGTACGGAGGGGGTGGCGCGCCGGATATAGGGCTAGAGCGGGTTCGGCGGTCAACGGTTACTTCGTAGTCGGTAGGAACGCGCTGACGCGCCGTAGGCCGTTACGTCTCCCTCCGCAGAGGTCAACCCGTCGGCCTCCGGTGATGGCGTTGAGCCGCCACGATCAACGCGATTTAATTCTGTCTGGTAAGTTCAGCAGAAGCGGCGAGACTGGACAGGCAACCGACCTTCGGCGACCTTTGGATTTGATTCGTGCGGTTACGTAGGCGCGGCGATGAGAATCGTTCGATCGCGTCGCTCAGCCCTCCGCTCACAGCGGCCGCGGGCGGCTCGAGATGCCTAGCTTTTTCATTTTCGAATTCAGCGTCGTCCGTTTCATGCCGAGACGAGCCGCCGCGCCGGCTTCGCCTCCGATCATCCAATTCGATTCACGCAGGGCTCTGAGAATATGGTCGCGTTCCGCATCCTGAAGAGTCGCGACCGACTGAGCGGTGTGGAGAGCGGAGACTTTCAATTCGGCGAGCGGGACCTGCAGTGCCGCGCCTTGAGACAGAATCACCGATCGCTCGATAAAATTTTCGAGCTCTCGCACGTTGCCGGGCCAGTGATATTGCACCAGTGCGTCCATGGCTTTCGTTGGAATTGTCGTGATGGTTTTGTTCATGCGCGCCGCGTACTGTTGGACGAAATAACGCACGAGCAAGGGAATATCGGGGGCGCGCTCACGCAACGGCGGCATGGTCATGGGAAATACATTCAACCGGTAATACAGATCGCTACGAAATCGATGTTCGCCGACCATGCGAATCAGGTCCTGATTCGTGGCCGCGACGAGACGGACATTGACCCGAATCGTCCGAGTCGCGCCCAGACGCTCGAATTCCCGCTCTTGCAGCACGCGCAGCAATTTTGACTGTAGTTCGAGCGGAATATCGCCCACTTCGTCCAAGAACAGCGTGCCTTCGTGCGCCAGCTCAAAGCGGCCGAGCTTTTGCGCGATGGCTCCGGTAAAGGCACCGCGCTCATGGCCGAAGAGTTCGCTCTCCAGCAAGCCGGTAGGAATGGCCGCGCAATTGACCTTCACGAACGTCCGACGGCGCCGCCCGCTGAGCCGGTGGATGGCGCGCGCGATGAGTTCCTTGCCTGTGCCGGTCTCACCCAGGATCAACACGGTGGAATCCGTCGGCGCCACGGTCTCGACCTGCTTCAGCACGGTCCTGAGCGCCGCACTGTCTCCGATGATCTCGTCGAAGCGGTGTTCGGTGCGAATCTCCTCTTCGAGATAGAGCTTCTCTTCGGCCAGTGTATTTTTCAATGCGGTAATCTGTTGATACGCCAGCGCGTTCTCCACGGCGATCGCAAATTGACTCGCCACTTGGGACAGCAAATCGATGTCGTCGGACGTAAATTCCTTATTGTGCACGGTCGCGATGTTCAACGTCCCCAATACACGATTGCGTGACAGCAGCGGCACGCAGCACAGGGATTGGACCCCTTCGGCGAGCAGGAGATGCGCAATGTCCGACGTAAATCGCTTGAGGTCATGCGCGGTGAAGACCTCCGGCTTCCGAGAGGCGAAAGCCGCCCCCGCCGGAGTGCTCTCGACCGGCGTCAGGAGTCCGTCTTGGATGAGACCGTTCCCGTCGGGGAAATGGGAGGCATATAGTCGGAACTGGTTCTGTTCGGGCTCGTGGAGCACGAGGCTCGTGCGTTCATGCGGCATGGCGCGTCGGAGCGATGCAACGATCACGTCAAACACCTCACGCAATTCCAGTGCGGACACGACGGAATTATTCACCTCCAAGAGCAGTCGCAACCGATCCCGATCGTGAGTCAGGTCCTGATAATGGAGAATATTGTCTACGGCCGCGGCAATTTGCTTTCCGACTTGGAGCAGAAACTCGACATCGGCGTCGCCATAGGCATTCATCTGTACGCTGCCGAAGCCGATGGCTCCTAATTTTCTGACTGCCGTCGTCAGCGGCACTACGCACAAGGAGCGCGTCGCGTCCTCTTGCATGAGCCGGATCACTGTCGGCCACCGGCGTTCTTGCTCAAGATCGGGAATGAGGAGCGCCTGCTGTGCCTGCCACACCCATCCATCCGGGCATTCGTCGACCGCCCACTCATGGCCGCCTACGACATCGGCAGGAATATTGGCCTGAATCGTGTGCAAGCGCATGGTGCGCCGTTCCGAATGATAGAGAGACAGGCCAATGACATTGACCTGCGCGACACGAGGGAGCCGGTGGGCCAGGTCATGGATCACCGGCCCTACCTCGACATGGCGCGCGATCGATTCCGCAACTTCGAG
>DATEPO010000089.1:0-8480 GCA_035273145.1 Nitrospiraceae bacterium | reverse complement strand
TGCCTGCCTTATTTCGAGCGGATGATGGCGAACAACAATCTATCAATACAAGCGGTGCTTGGCCATCATGAACTGCAGGTGCGGTTAGTGACGGAGGAAGTCTTGCGAACATTCGACCCGCAGCTTATGTCCTTTCTTAACCTCAATACTCCCGAGGATGCGGAATTAGCAAGACAGATAGTAGAGCAGGGTGGACGGCAAGAGAACGACACTCCATAGTATGCAACGGACGCTACTCATTGTGCATCCTGGATCGCTGGGCGATGTGTTGCTTGCCCTTCCGGCCATGCGGGCTCTCCGTGCTGCATTTTCTAATCATGCTCTTGGGCTCCTGACTCAGAATGAAGTCGGACGCCTCCTCATGGCGACAGCAGAAGTGCATAAGGCATTTGCGCTCGAAGGGGCGTCGCTGACTAACATCCTGTCTGCTGGGATGGTGGATGGTGAGTGGGAGCAGTGGCTTTCGCACTGTGATGTGGCTGTGGGATGGCTGGCGGACCCAGATCGTAGTCTTGCTTCAGCGTTTCACGCATTTGGGATCCCTCATATTCTCGTCGCATCGCCCCACTCACCGGGGCACCGGTCGGTGCATCAATCGGATCGCTTTCTCGAGACCATTACATCAGTCATATCAAAGCCTTTTCAGGACCATGCTCTACAGTTACCACACGCTGTGATGAGAGAAGCGACTTCTCGTTTAACGTCCATTGGAATATTGTCCTCTCAACCTTTGGTGATTATCCATCCTGGAAGCGGAAGCCGCCATAAATGCGCGGCTCCAGGGTTGCTCGCAACTCTTTTGAAAAAGTATGAAAACAATGTGATCGAGCCGCTCGTGATCGGTGGACCAGCGGATGTGAATCAAATCGCATGCCTTCAACGCACCTATTCTCACCCCTTTCGGGTGCTGCAAGATCTTGATCTTCTTTCGATCGCCGGCGTCATCGCCCATGCTAATTGTTTTATCGGCCATGATTCCGGGTTAACCCATCTCGCCGCCTGTCTTCATGTCTCCACGGTGGCGCTGTTTGGCCCAACGGATCCACATCGTTGGGCTCCCCGAGGATCTCATGTCAAAGTAGTGACCGGCCCATCGTGTCACTGCGAAGGAGAGACGGCCGTCCGCGGATGTGCTGACAAACCATGCTTGCAGATCCCGATCGAACAGATCCTGACGGCTTGTCCCATGGCGGTCCGGGCAGAATGAAAACAATCTCCTGAACCTGTTCGTCTTGTTCTCCCTCAGGAGTTATGCTACAGTCCCCTGCTGTTTTTCGACGGCAACATAAGGAGTTAGGTGAGATTAGTGGCTCAGGATTTGGTCCGAGAAAAAGTTGCAGGGGCGCTTCATGATGCCCTGCAACGAGCGAAGCAAAAAGGCTTGCTCACCATAGAACCCTTCCCGATTGTGTCCTTGGATTTACCGAAACGACCTGAGTGGGGCGATCTCGCTACGACCGTCGCAATGACCCTCGCCTCGGTTGAAAAGCGACCCCCTTATGATGTGGCCCAGATCATTCTCGATAACCTAAGAATCCATACAGCCGTTTTCGATCGAGTCGAGATTGCGCGTCCCGGGTTTTTAAATATGACAATCAAGCGGGACCTTTGGTTAGAGGTCCTATCCGAAATCGCAGTGCAGGGCCAGGCGTACGGGCGATGCGATCTCGGCCAAGGCCGCCGGGTCTTGGTTGAGTATGTGAGCGCCAACCCAACTGGCCCCTTGCATGTCGGGCATGGACGGGGGGCGGCAGTTGGGCAGGCGCTTGCGAATTTACTTCGCACCGCCGGCTACGATGTTGTGACGGAATATTATGTCAATGATGCGGGACGGCAGATGAAGCTGCTCGGCGCCTCCGTCTATGCGCGGTACTTGGAGCGGTATGGCCGTCTAGCGACTTTTCCAGAAGACGGGTATCGCGGGTCTTATATCGGCCAGGTGGCTGAACTTATGCGGGCGCGCCTTGGCCCTGCCTTGCTCGACCTGTCGGCAGAGCAAGCGGAAGAGCGGTGTCGTGAGGTGGCTGCGGAGAATATGTTACAGCTCATCCGGCAGGACCTTGTGCGATTCGGAGTGGCATTCGACTCATGGTTCAGCGAAGCATCGCTGATGAATACCGGGCTGGTAGAACGAGTGCTCGACGAACTTCGAACACGCGGCTTGTTATTTGAAGAAGAGGGCGCTCTCTGGTTTCGATCGTCGGCATTCGGCGATGACAAGGATCGCGTGGTCCGTAAGCGAGGAGGGGAGTGGACGTACCTCGCCTCAGACATTGCCTATCATCGCGACAAACTGATGCGGGGGTATGACCTGCTTGTCGATGTGTGGGGCGCCGACCATCATGGATATATCGGTCGAATGGAGGCGGCCGTACAAGCATACGGGCACCCCAAGGAGCGGCTCCGGGTCGTCTTGGTTCAAATGGTTAACTTATTACGTGGCGGCAAGAAAGTCGAAATGTCAAAGCGCGCCGGCGAGTTCATCACTATGCGAGAGGTGATGGATGAAGTGGGCGCGGATGCCGCGAAGTTTTTCTTTCTGATGCGCCGGGCCGACAGCCATCTTGATTTTGACCTGGACCTGGCCAAACAGCAGTCGGCCGAAAATCCTGTTTACTACGTGCAATATGCCCATGCGCGGCTCTCCAGTGTATTTCGGATTGCCGAGGAGCGTGGGATCCCGGTGCCTCAGCCGCATGAGGCCAATCTCGATCTCTTGAAGGACGCCGATGAACTGAGCCTTATCCGGAAGCTGTCCGACTATCCCTCTGTTGTGCAAGGCAGCGCGGCGGCACTCGAGCCGCACCGGATCACGTTCTATTTGCAAGAGCTCGCCGGATTACTGCACACATTTTATTACAAGCATCGTATCATGCCGGTTGTCGTGGAGAGCGAGATCGTCGATGACAGATTTGTAGCGGCCGGCGAGCGCGTCGTCAAACCGCGAGAGTCCGTGACACCGGAACTGACCGCCGCGCGATTGGTGATGATGCGGCAGGTGCAGCAAGTCATCAAGAACGGTTTAAGCTTGTTGGGAATCTCGGCGCCAGATCGCATGTAATGAACGCGATGATTCAATTTGCCATCCGAAAAACTGATCTGAACGGGGCGGCGCGATTGGGCGGGCTGACGACGGCTCGAGGCACGATTGAGACGCCTGCGTTCATGCCAGTGGGATCGCTTGGGACGGTGAAGGGCATCGAATGGGACGATCTACGATCGCTTAGGTATGGCTTGATTTTAAACAATGCCTACCACCTCTATCTGCGGCCCGGTCATGAAGTCGTGGCGGCCATGGGTGGGTTGCATAAATTTACATCGTGGCCAGGGGCCATTCTGACGGATAGTGGAGGATTTCAGGTCTTTAGTTTGTCGAAGCTGTGCAAAGTCACGGATGAAGGGGTGACGTTCCAATCCCATTTGGATGGGTCGTTGCACCATATTACGCCTGAGCGAGCCATTGAAATTCAGGAAGCGCTGGGGGCCGATATCATGATGGCCTTCGACGAATGCGTGGCGCTTCCCTCGTCTCACGAGCGGGTCGAGGATGCGCTCCACCGAACGAACCGGTGGGCCGCTCGCTGCCAGGCGGCAAGGCGCCGGACCGACCAGGCTCTTTTCGGCATTGTTCAAGGCGGGCATGATCCTGACTTGCGCGCCGAAGCCGCGGCCGAGATCGTAGCCATGGGATTTGACGGCTACGCCATCGGTGGTTTGTCGGTTGGGGAAGAGAAGTCCATCATGTATGGCATGTTGGATGCGACCGTCCCCCACCTGCCGCGCGACCGTCCTCACTATTTGATGGGGGTCGGTATGCCCGAAGATTTGGTGGAGGGCGCGGCGCGGGGCGTCGATATGTTCGATTGCGTCGTGCCGACGAGACATGGCCGGACCGGTTCCCTGTTTACGTCAACAGGCCGGGTAGTCATCAAGCATGCACGGTATGCGCGGGACGAGCAACCGATCGATCCTGCTTGTGCTTGTCGGGTATGCGCTCAATATTCACGCGCCTATCTTCATCATCTTTTTCTTTCAAAGGAAATGCAGGGGGTGCGACTCAATACGTTGCATAACTTGCATTATTTTGCCGAGTTGATGCGTGGTATCCGAGGGGCGATTGCAGGGGGGACCTTTGCCGACTTTCGGTCCGCCTTTCATGCTCGCCGCAACCATACACAGGCAGATGACCAGGAGGCTTCAGCATTGCTGCAGACCAGATCCGAGGAGGTTCGATTGTGAAGATGATGATGTCGGTCGCGTGGGCACAGGGTGCAGCATCGGGAAGCACTGGAAGCACGATCTTGTCCTTCCTTCCGTTCGTCCTCATCTTTGTCATTTTTTATTTTCTATTAATCTTGCCGCAACAGAAACGCCAGAAAAAGCTCAAAGCCATGTTGGAGGCGCTCAAAAAAGGAGACAAGGTGGTCACCTCATCCGGTATCTGGGGAACGATCAGCAATCTCGGGAAAGAAACCGTGACGGTGCAGATTGCGGACAATACGAAAATCAAAGTCCAGCGAGATCACATTGCGCGGGTACGTGTCGACGAAGAAGAGTAGGAGGGAGGGGGACGGCTGGGTTGTCCCTGTGCTCGCAGAGCGCGCACACGCAGACGGGGCTCGCTCTATGCGCGCAAATGGGGCAACCCAGCCGTCCCCCTCCAAGAGATGGGTGGTAGGAGAAGAAGACCGGAGTGCGGCTGGTCCGTGCTCGCAGAGCACGCACATGAAGACGGTGCTCGCTCGATGCGCGCAAATGGGACCAGTCCGGCTGTTCCTAGCTATGGTGATGGAAATAGTGCGATATGGAGAAAGGTTGAAGCAAGGATGAAAAAAGTCGGGGGACGGTTTGCATTGGTGGGGCTGGTCATTGTCGTCTCGCTGGTGTTTTTTATTCCATCGATTCCGGCCCTCTATCAACCGGTGCCGGAGTGGTTGAAGTCTGTGCTGCCGAATAAGGGGATTACGCTGGGTTTGGATCTACAGGGCGGGATTCATCTCGTGTTGGAGGTGGAAGAAGAGCGAGCGGTGGAGATTGCCGTCGATCGATCGGTGAATGCTATACAGGATCTCCTGGTCGATAAGAAGATTCCGGTTGAGTCGGTGAAGCGAACCGCGTCCAATCAGGTGACGCTCGCGTTCCAAAACGGTGAACTCAAGTCACAGATTCAAAAGATCATGGAGGATTTTCCGTCATTCGTTGAAGCCGAATCACAAGCAACATCGACGACGATTGTCTATGAGATCAAAGACGCGGAGATCAAGCGCATTAAGGACTCGGCGATCAATCAGGCCTTGGAAACCATTCGCAACCGAATCGACCAGTTCGGCGTCGCCGAGCCGCTCATCCAGCGCCAGGGTTTGAAACAAATCGTCGTCCAACTTCCCGGTATCCGGGAGCCCAAACGCGCCAAGGATCTCATCAAAGAAACCGCGCTGCTGGAATTCAAACTGCTCGACGAGGCCAGCAAACTCTCGATGGATCTTCCTCAGCGTGTGCCAAAAGGGAAGGAAGAAGAAGTCCTGAAGCAGTTTGAAGGGAAGCTTCCGGAGGGCGATCAGATTTTATTTGAAAAGATGGTCGAAAAGGATACCGGGCGAGAGTCGCGCATTCCCTATTTAGTGAAAAAGAGAGTCATGCTGACCGGCGATGTGCTCAGCGATGCGCGGGTCTCCATCGGGCAATTCAATGAACCGTACGTGTCGGTAACGTTCGATGCGAAAGGCGCTCGGGAATTCGACCGCATTACCGGCGACAATGTCAAGAAGCGCATGGCGATCGTGCTGGACAATACCATCTATTCCGCCCCGGTCATTAATGAACGGATCAGCGGGGGACGCGCTCAGATTACCGGCACGTTTACGACACAGGAGGCCAACGATTTGGCCATTGTGCTCCGGGCCGGTGCGCTGCCGGCCCCGCTTAAAATTATTCAGGACTTGACGGTCGGTCCGTCTTTAGGGCAAGACTCCATTGAGAAAGGCGTCCGTGCGACGCTCTTTGCCGGCCTCATGGTCGTCGTGTTCATGATGGTGTATTACAAAATGTCGGGCGTCATTGCGGACTTTGCACTCGTGCTGAACCTGATCTGTCTGATCGGCGCCTTGGCGGCGCTCAATGCGACGCTGACATTACCCGGTATTGCGGGAATTATTTTGACGATCGGCATGGGGGTCGATTCCAACGTGCTGATTTTCGAGCGCATCAGAGAAGAGCTCCGTCAAGGCAAGCCGGTTCGTCTGGCGGTCGATAGTGGATACGATAAGGCGCTCTTGACCATCATCGACTCGCACGTCACGACGCTCATCACGGGACTCGTGCTGTTTCTCTTCGGCACGGGACCGATTAAGGGGTTTGCCGTCACGCTGTGTCTCGGCATTACCATCAATCTCTTCACAGCCCTGGTCGGGACAAAAGTCGTGTTCGACTGGATCAATCAGCGACGCAAGATCAGCGAACTGAGTATCTAAAGAAGGCGCGAGGATCGAGGTACGGGGCGAGGGGAAAATGATGGGAAAAACGCTGATCCTTTACCCCGCGCCCCTGGCCTAGCCAAACAGGAGAATCCATGCTCGAAATTCTTGGGAAGACGAATATCGATTTTGTCGGCAAACGCCATCTCGCGTTTCTCTTTTCCGGCATTATGGTCCTGTTAGGACTCCTGGCCGTGGTCCAAATCAGTCGCGGTCATGCCAACCTCGGGATCGATTTCGCCGGAGGCACCGGTGTGCAGCTCAAATTCGACAAACCGATCCACATTGATGAAGCCCGAAAGGCCTTGGAATCTCAAGGGCTGATGAATGTGGAGCTCCAAGAGTTCGTCAATGACAATAAGCTGCTGGTCCGGGTGAAAGCCGGCACGACCATCGAAGAAAAGGTGGCGGACCGAATTGTGGCGGTGTTTCGAAAAGAGTTTCCCGACAACGCCTTTGTCATCGAGTCGACGACTGAAATTGGTCCGACGATTGGAAAAAAGTTGCAGCAAGACGCGCTGATTGCCGTCCTCATTTCCTTCGTCGGCATCATTCTTTATATTGCGGCTCGCTTCGAATTTCGTTTCGGCGTCGCCGCGGCCATCGCGACATTTCACGATGTTCTCGTCGTGTTGGGAACATTTTATATCCTGGACAAGGAAATTACGCTGTTGGTCGTGACGGCGCTGTTGACCTTGGCCGGCTATTCGCTGACCGATACAGTCGTCGTATTCGATCGCATTCGCGAAAATCTAAAGACGCGCAGGCGTGATCAGATCGGGACGGTGATTAACAATGCTATTAATCAAGTCCTTAGTCGGACCATCGTGACGAGTTTAACTGTCGTGCTTGTTCTGATTCCCTTGACGGTGGCCGGAGGAGAAGTTCTCCACGATTTTTCATTGGCACTCTTATGGGGCGTGATCTTTGGCACCTATTCGTCGATCTTTGTGGCGAGCCCATTATTAATCATTTGGCCGACGAGCGAGGGGCGATTATTCAAACGTGCCTAATGCACGTCAAAAGTTTGGACGTCACCATCAAGCCAGCGATACGATCACAAAATGGTGACCACGCCGCATGTCATTCATGATCGGGCTCAACCTGAGATCAAAACCGAAGGTCATTGGAAAGTGCAGGTCTGAACGGAAGCTTGCATACAAAAGGCCGGCGCCCCAAAAAGTATAGCCAGGCCGACCGATTGAGCCGGATGCTCCGTGCATTGGCTGCACGAGCGTTCACGATCAATGAACTCGCTGAAGAATTCGCGATCACCCGCCGACAAGTCTACCGCGACCTGAATCAAATCGAGGCAGAAGGACATCCGCTGGTTCAGCGTGCCGATTTAGGAGAGCGAGTATGGCAACTTCCTCTGGGATACAAGGGATTACCGCCGATCACCGTCTCTCCTCATGAATTATTGTCTCTGCATATCGCGCGAGCTCATCTGTCCTACCTGACCGGGACGCCCTTTCTTGAAGACCTGGACGCGGTCATTAAGAAAATCCAAGCCGGGCTACCGGTCAAAACCACCAACCATCTCGACCGCATAATCCACGCCTCTTTTCACGTGGCGCGACCGACGCGATCCTATCATATGCAGAGGTCTATTTTAGATGTCCTGCGCCGGGCGCTCCTCCTGCAGCGCACCGTTGTCCTGCATCACCGTGTCCCGGGATATCGCGATGCGGTTGCCCATCCGGTAGACCCCTATGTGCTGCTCTTGTATCAGCACGGGCTCTATGTTCTCGGTCAGTCGCACCGCGCGCAGACTATTCGGCTTTTTGCCGTGGAGCGAGTTCAAGACGCGGTCTTGACGGATGAAGCATTCGAAGTTCCACCAGGCTTCTCAATGGCGGCGGTCGATCATCGGTTGTTCGGGTTGATCGATGAAGAGCCTCGAGACGTGCGTATTGAATTTCGCGAGGACGTCGCCTATCTCCTCAAGGAACGCCAGTGGCATCCGACCCAGATTCTTACACCGGGAAATAAGGGGAAGGTGCACGT
>DATEPO010000088.1:0-2460 GCA_035273145.1 Nitrospiraceae bacterium | reverse complement strand
CTTTCAGACCATGCACGGCCATTCCATGTTCCAACGCCTGTGTGCAAGCCATCTCCAGCAACATCTGTCCCGAATCGACCGGCCGATAGAGAACTTGGCATCCTCCGCTCTGCAGTGCTGTCAGGACATGGAGATCTTTCGTCCCCTGTCCTGCCCCAAGACTAATGACGTCGATCGCATCGCCATGTTCACCGGCCATGCGGTCGGCAATCTGCTTCGCGCATGCTTGCATCAACCTGTCGGACCGAACGTAGTTGCGATAATGTTGATCCTGACAGAGCGCTACCCATGCGCGGACGGACAGCGGAAACCAGTAGAAAAACATTTCGGGCAGCACGCGTTGCTCGAGCGATTGCCACAATCGGTCGGCAAGGGCGATTTCAGTCAGGAGAACATCAAAGCGCAAGGGATAAGGCGACATGCTCAACGACATGGCATGGTACAGCTATTCCGGAGCCTCCGTCAGTGTGGAATGTGCGAAGGACCCTGTCAATTGTGGCATTGTTTGCAAGTCATTGACCGACAGATCTTTTCGTCGGAGCCCACTGACAAAGGACCGCAGATTTTGGTGAAGTGTCAGAGAAAGGTGGTCGTTTTCCCCTTTAAGGAGGTACACGATGGACAACCCTGCTGTCGTGATGGAAGTCGTGGAACTGGAAGATCTGCAGCCGACCTGTCATCTCATGGAGATGATCGATCTGGAGGAACTCGCTCCAAGCTGTCATCAATAACCACCACGGCCGGAAGGATGAAGGCCCAATCGACCCGGTTGGGCCTTTTCTTATGACGCGGCTCACTCTTGGAGCCTTCTACAATCCTCACCTCGCTGAAGCGATTCTCGCGAATGCCGATCAGATAGACCACTTGGCTCTGGCGGATGCGCCGCTTCCAGGCGATCAATGGTGGCCGCAAATCTCCCGTCGGTTCATACTCCTCGCACACGACTATCTCGGACAATTGAGTGAGCCCTTGACGAGTCGTCAACTGGATCGGGCCCGTGCGCTGATGGAGCGATATCGTTCCCCGTGGGCGGCTGAACATCTCCAACGGATTCATCCCACGGATCGCGCGGGACACAAGTCGGATGTCTCGTTGGATTATGTTTTTCCGCCGCTGTATACCGAGGACCTGCTTCAGGACTACGCGCAGAACATTCACGTTCTGCAGAACCATCTGGGTATCCCTCTCGCGATCGAACCGATTCCGACCTTTCTCTATATAGACGTCCCCCAAATGAGTGAAGCTGAATTTCTTCATCGCCTGTGTGAAGAGTCCGGATGCTGTTTACTCTTAGACATTCCCCATGCTGTGCTCTCCGCACACACATACGGGCGAGACCCGGCATCCTTTGTACTGGACCTTCCACTTGATCGGGTGATCGAGATACATGTCGCCGGATTGGCATTCAATGCCGATCTCAAGCGCCCATGGATCGCGCCGGTCGTACCCGACAAAGACATACTTGACCTCGCCGAGTTGGCCGCCGCACATGCGCCTCAACTCAGAGCGATCACATTCGACGCCTTTAGCCCGTTACTCCGATTCGACACATTATCTGAAGGCCTGCAATTACTCCGGGAGCGATTCATTTGAATGGTTTTTTTACTTTTGCCTTTTTACTTTTGCATGGACCGCCATGACCGGCCGCTCACTGCATGACACGCTCTTACGCGTCTTAAGCCACGGACCGCTTCGCGCGCAACTGCTTGACGCGGATGATGACCCTACAGCAATCACTGCCGATGAATGGCGCATTCTACGACGCGTGCCGAAAGAGCACGTACGTAACATGGCACGCTTTCTTGCCCGACACTATTATGGAGAACGGATTGCACGACTCTTCCGCCATATCCGCCGCTTGGCCCTTCAGACGGGTCGAGATCCCTTGTCGGTCCTGGATTCTCCTGAAGCGCGTCTCGTGCTTGATCATGCTGTGTTGGGATCATCGGACACCGCTGAGGAAATGGTATCACTCCTCGAAACGTTCCTGTTGGAAGACGCCGGCGAGATCCAGGCACGGTTTCCTTACTGGAGGGACCTTGTTCGCTATCAGGCGACGATGTTTCGAATCGAAGCACGGAAAGTGGAAGAAAGAGGGACAGATTGTCCCCGTCGATCTGCGTCAGGGAACATCGAGAAGTTTGAGTGGGATATCCCGGCCATCCTCGCTGATTTACAGTCGTCGAGCTATCGAGAGGCGCAAGCCGCACATGGTCCATCCATGCTGCTCATCGCATCGACGTCGGACGGCCATGTCATATCGTTACGATGTACCCTCAACGTGCAACGCCTCTTTGAAGCGGCCGACGGTACACGGACGATAGAGGAATTGGGATTAGCGGCTGATTGCTCAGTGCAGCAAACAGAACGGGTGCTCAGGCAAATGAAGGAAATCGGGGCGATTCAGTGGGACGATGGCATCACGACAAGCAGTTAGTCATTTTTTTCCCGTAAGACCCA
>DATEPO010000087.1:0-7545 GCA_035273145.1 Nitrospiraceae bacterium | reverse complement strand
TCGGTTCGCTAGCGTCCTCAATCAACGTACCCCAGAGGGTACGCCTCCGGCGCTCACTTCACCACGGGCCTCGCTGAACGGCATTTGAGCAGGTTGTCCTCTATTATAAAAACGTGCACGAGAAGGTGCCGTCAGGAAGGGACGCATCCTCTTGGCGCATTGTGGCGTGGGGAGGAAGTAGCGCAACAGTGAAGATGAGCGGCACCACAGCATCCTCACTACTCGGGTTTGATCCAAAGCGTGAGCCCCTCCACCTTCTCGACCCGGCCGCGATCGCCCTTCATCAATACTCTCTGGCCGGCGTTCCGTGCGCTCCAGATTGTTCCTCTCAACTCTACCTTGCCGGGATTACCGGGCGGTAGGTCTTCCGTCAAAAGGGCCATCTCTCCGATCATTGAGTCAACCTCCTCGCCGACGGGCTCGCGTGCTTTCATCCATAGCAGAAGAGAATTACGGAACAGGAACAGCGAGATAATGGACAGGATTGAGAACAGCAGCCACTGCAGCCAGGCCGTGTTGAGCCATTCCATCCCGGCGAGCGCGCCCACGATCAGTGCCGCGAATCCAAAGAACAGGATGTAAAATCCTCCCGGCGTTGCCATCTCAGCCGCCAAGAGCACCAATCCCAATAGGAGCCAGTACCACCACACCATGGAGAGCCTCGCGTGTTGGCAGCGTAAAGGGGTTTACCTAACGTGTCAAGGAAGGCACCGAAGAACACCGAATACCGATGGACGCTCGGCGCCTCTCATCGTCCGGACATCAAGCCGAGATTGCCGTGGCGGATGGTTCGGCTCCGTGATAGTCTTGCGGAGTAGTGCCACCCTTGAAGGCTAGGGTATCGGTGGTCGCCATGCACGTCCTTATCCTTGATGCCGATCCCATCGTTTTAAGCACACTGGCCGATACCGTGCGACGCAGACTTTCTGGCGCTGAGGTGAATACCGCCGCTTCGCTGCATGCCGGTCTCAAAAAACTGGCCCATACCGATTACGCTGCAATCGTGAGCGATGCCCGCTTGCCTGACGCACCGGGTGTGGCCGCCATTTCTGTCCTCCGGCAGCGGTACCCGGACACGCCCATCATCCTGATGTCGGCTGAACTGGGCCAGGACCTGATGGCCTACGCCACGCTGAGCGGGGTGTACTTGTTTCTTCATAAACCCATTGAGCACAATGTCTTGATAGCCATGTTGAACCGGGTCATCGAGCAGCGACGATTGGGCCGGCAGACCCACCAGCTCACCATCAAAGCGAATCGCCATACGAAACGGGCTCGAAAAGCGATTGCCTATGCACGCCTTCTGCTGGAAGCCAAGGAGCACCTGCTGAGCCGGCGTCAGGAAGCCCTCGTAGAGTCGGAAAAGCGACGACACCGACTGGCGAATATCGTCGACGGCATTCGCCATGGGATTATGGTTTTCGATCGATCCTGGCGGATCGTCTGGCTCAATGAGGCGGTCCCACAGGTCTTCAGTAGGAACCCACGCGACGAGTGGCTTGGCAAAGAGATCTGGGAGGCCTGCTCCGAACTGACGGGCTCTCGTTTTGAGCAGGAATGCCGGCGTGCCGTTGGTGACCGGCTCGCGGTTCAATTCAAAGCCCGCTTTCCGGCTGAGGAGTGCTGGTACGATATCAAAGCAGTGCCGGATGACGATGGCCTTTCAGTGTTTATTGAGAAGACTGCCGCTGGGCAGCCTCCGTTGTCGAAGCTTGCAAACGATTCTGAAGGCGGGTCGCTTCCAGAAACCGGTACAGTAAGACAGAGGGCAGATTACACCCAAGAAGAGTCCACCCAAGATGAAACCTTGCCGCGCCTCTCTGAGCAAATTCAGCGCGCGCGAGAAACCGAGCGCGGCCGCATTGCGCGAGAGCTTCACCATGACCTTGATCACCTGCTAGCGACGTTCAAGTCGGATTTAGAGTGGCTAGATGGTCGGTTGCCTCAAGAGCCTTTACCGGTCCTGCTGAAAGTTCGGTTTATGACCCATTTGGTTGACCGCATGTCGGATACCGTCCGGCGTATCTGTAGCGAGTTGCGCCCCGCGATATTAGATGATCTTGGACTCGCTGCCGCCATTCAGTGGCAAGCCTCGACATTTGAACATCGCACAGGGCTTCGCTGTATTGTCTCAGTGAAGGATGTGGATAGAACCGGAGGCCAAGACTCCGCAGAGCTCTTCCGAATCTTTCAAGAGTTGCTGACTCATGTTGCTCATCATGCAGGCACGACGGTCGTGTGGGTCACGCTCAAAAAAGAGGGGGCGTGGCTGATCCTCGAAGTGAACGACAATGGCTGCGGACTAACGGATGGCGATACTGATCCTACAATCCGCAGATTCTTGTCCCTGAAAGAACGTGTCCTGCTGCTCGGTGGTCAGCTCTCCATCGATTACTCGTCTGGGCAAGGCGTAGCAGTGATGATCACAATTCCTACCAGCTCAAACCACCAGTTTCTCTAAAGCAACGTAACCAGGACAGACGAAGCAATAAGAACTATACGCAGGCTTCCTCGAAAGCCATGGCTGCTACGCTATTTTGCACGATTGGTCTTGCGGGGCGATCGCCGAATGGGAGGCGCCGAGATGGAAGGCCGCTTCGAAGGTGCTTCGTGCTCTGCCCGATCACGTTCTGTCGAGCTGCCCCGACCGACTTTATTCGTGGATGACCCGAACGGATTGTATTTCTCCTGTTCCATCAACTCCATCCTCCTATCGTAATTCAACCTACTCGCATTATAACGGCGTGATCTGTAGAGGCCAAGGGCTCGATGAAGAGCCGACCAAACTACTATGCCTATTGCCTCCGTATCAATTTTTGAACATGCCGATTATCTTTTCTGATACGAACAAACGATCCTGAATGGCTCTTGGTACCTCTTTTTGACCAAACAGAGCTCCATTTTTCACATTTCGCAGTCGTTAATAGTGAAGGGAGCCAATCATCTATCGGGCCCTGTATTTGCTTTCCCTCCAGTCCAGGTTCTGATCTGATGCAGGACCGAATAAGCAGGCTTATGGAGGAGGAGATGAGTCTGATGCTGCAGAGAGGATCTGAGGAGTCGGCGAGGCACCGAGCGACCACGCTAATGGAATGCATCATTACCAACAGCGCAGTGGCGTATGCTGGACTTGATGCCCTATATGTCGAGTTAAAAGTTGGAGGGGGCTTCTTCCGCGGTCGAAAAATGTCTCCTGAAGTCGACGACCTGACGCGCAATGAGCTTGTCGGCTATATCACCGCGCTGGCCGTTGTCCTTGTGGAAAGGTCATCGCGCGACATACATGAGACGGCTTCCATCATCGCGGCATTAGAAAATCTTGTCTTCCTACCTGAGTGGCAGGCCGCGCGTCTCGCCTATCAGCGGTATGTCGCTCGATATCGAGATATCGGTCCAAGCGATTCCGCCCTGCTCCCTCGACAGAAAGTGTTGCTGATTCGGTTTCGTCAGACGTTGATTGATATTTGGAGCGTCTCGCCGGAATTATTATTGGAGGACGGTATTGTCCACAGGCATTGTGAAGCATTAAGTATGCTGCACGATGGAATAGAGGACAGAATCCTGAAGGAATTAGATAAAGGTACAAACGAGTGGTGATGCCGTTCTTCCCTTCTCGCCATGAGCCTACGAAAATTCTTCATTGCGATCTTTGTGAGATTGCGGTCCGGGATTTTACAAGCTGAGTCTCTGAATCGTTGAATTTGCCGGAGTTTGCTATACTTCTATTTGCCATGCCACCCGACCGGCAGCCGTCAGCACGAGATCGCCGTCATTACTTCCGGATTACCACTGTCTTGCCGGTCAGCATTCAACTAGAGACGGACGTTGCGAAAAGCAGGCTCACGGAAAAGTCGGTCAATCTCAGTGCTGGCGGCATTGGATTTGTGGCCGATACCGCTCATCGTCCCGGGGACATTCTCGCCGTTACGCTGCTTTTACAGGTGCACGTGCTCTTCACCGCGCAAGCCGAAGTGCTGAGACAAGATCTTTTGCCGTCTCACACCTATCGCATACACGCGCGCTTCATCCGGATGTCTGAACACGATCGAGAGCTGTTGGTCGGGCATATCATGCGCTTACAACGCGCGCATCTGCATGAACACTATTCTGCCTAAATGGAATTGATCCGGTTCAAGTCCGGACGTGTAGGTTAGCCGCTCCATCATCTTTCTTTAGCGTACGGTCTTCTGTAAGACTTCTCTTCCAAAATTCCCGACATCGGCGCACGGTCGAACGGATTACACTGAGACGTTCTCCGGCAAGGAATGTCATTCACGATGAAGATTATGACCTTGAATCTGAATTTTTGCGAATGCAAACATGGAGCTTGGCCGATCCGAAGAGAACTGATTGCCCAGGCCATCCAGCAACATGATCCGGATATCATCGCATTTCAGGCGGTTCAAAAAGATCCTGAGCGTGAAGGCGGCGAAGATCAAGCGGTACAGTTGGCCGATCGCCTTCCGGAATTCAAGCACGTCGCATTTGTTGCCGCCGCTCAGCATGGGGATGGAAGGCAAGATGGATCGGCCTTTCTCTCACGCATTCCTTTCGAGCGGATCGAACATCACGTACTGAGGCTGGGCATCGAGCCTCCCGATGAGGCAGAGGATTCCGCCAGACGGATCATTCTCTTTGCTCGTCTGGCATCTCCAGCCCTCTCGCTCTTCAACAGTCACTACTCCTGGGTCTATCGTCAGGCAGCCTCGAATCTACAAGAAGCTCTGGCCTACATGCGGCAGATTGGTGGCCCGGCGCTGCTCGTCGGCGATCTGAATAACGCTCCCGACACTGATCTAATGCAGCGGTTGATTGCGGAGGGATGGACCGACGTCTGGGCGTACCTTCGTCCACGGGACCCAGGCTATACCTTCGAATCGCATGCACCCGATAAGCGGATTGATTATGTCTGGGCCAGAAGAGATCTGCTGCCCTCTCTCAAGGCGATTGATCTCGTGAAGGAGCAGTCGAACCCACAGGGCGCGCACCTATCCGATCATTTAGGACTGATCGTTACGCTGGCCTAGGGCCTGTGCCTATGACCCCGCGGAGCAGATCCGAGAAGGCATCAAAGAGGTACGGCACGTTTCTCGTTGATTGAAGATGTTTGTCTCTCTCAATACCCCGGATCAGATCTTTCAGGATATCGTTGCCGAAGCCTTGGAGCTGGCGATCTCCGACATCAGCGCAACGTCAGCAAATCCTAGAACGTACCGACAATTGTTTCCTCGCACCTCACAATACATCGAGTGCCGCGCGGCTCACGATCTTCTTCACATCTTGAAATGCTACAACCTTGCCCCTGAATGGTATCGTCTTCAGTCCCTACATCGCGTACTTCTCTGCGATGTCATCCGTCGGTATTGCGAGCAGCACAACGCACAGCCACGGGTAACGCGTCTGTACGCACACTATGGTTTGGAGCGGTTGGAATGGGCGCCGATGTTGAGGTTTTTCATCGGGGAGCCGTATCAGGACGGTTCGTTCGCGGCCCCCCTGAGCCAGGACGCGATGGAATTGCGGGCTTCTGACGATTGCGGGCAACAGCCGGTTATTCGCGCGGAACAATCTCCCTTCTATCGGCGTGGAGTGCCAATCTATCCGGCGCCGCGGGATATTCCTAAATAGTGCGCTTGCGGACTGGATGTCGCGATCCCTCAAGGGGCAAGTCCTCCTCGGGGATCTCCACGATCTCGCGATCCGGTCCGGCGGCCAGGAGCCCGTTTCAGCCGTGGCTGATACTGAATACAAGCGCATTCTCGGCACGATTGCCTGGTGCCGGCGATAACGGCATGCTGCCGTTTATTATGCCCACAATGGCACACCCGATCGATTTTCCTTCGCGCGCTCAACGTCCAGACCTATCTAAAAGCGCCACTACGTTCGTTCCACGCATCGTGTCGCTCATTTGACGAGTCGCAGGACAAGATAGGGGAGTAGATAATAGCCGACGATGGGTACGATGGCTCCAAGTAAAAGTCCCGGCACGCCTTCGAGGAAGACTCCGAAGATGGGCGAGATGAACACGATGAGGATCATCAGCACAGCGATGGACTTGTGCCGCTCATAAAAATCTCGGCGCCGTTCGCTTGTCAGCAAACCTTTGAAGGAGGAGTCTAAAGAGGGACTGCGATTTGATTCCGTCTCTACTGTTCTGCAATTCGAGCACACACCATAGTGGCCGGCAGCAAGCGAAGCCTGGCAGATGGGGCAGCGGGCAAGGGGGCCGAGTTTTTTAGCCAATTTTCATTGCCATGCAGCCGTCATCAGTATGTGCAAAGCATTGCTGTGAAAGCCATGACGAGGACGCATTAGAATGGTTAGGTTTTGAACTTGTCCGATTAGTGCCTCAACGTACCTAACAAATCTACCATCAATGAGCTGACGATCTGGACGGGAGTTTTTAATTGCTTCAGGTCGGACGCCCGTTTTATACAATGGCCATAACCATAACTCAACTTCCTGATTGAGCGCGGGCCATTTTGCGAAGTTCTGCTATCATTCTTATTAAGTGCGATAACGGGTCCTTCCGTCGATTCCGGCATCTTAGAGATGAAGGAGGAATATGTACGAAGCCTATGCTGCCCTGCTCGTGGGCATCGTCTCTGCCGCAGCCGCGATTGGTGCTCTGATAGGCAGTCGGCACTCCTCCCCGCTTGCCTATACGGCTGTCCATCTTACAGCAACGCTTGTGATGATCATGCTTGTAACATTCGGCTACGAAGCGGTCCCTATGTCAGCTCGCGTGGCGCCGGAATATCTCTCACGATTGATTTATCTGAGCGTAAGCTCAGTCATGTTCTTCAATACCATGCTCGTTCACGCTTTCCTCAACCGGTCACCAAAAAAAGGAACGATGCGTGGCAATCTTTTCTCCATTGAACCATAAATGCGGCGCTTCAAATCCTTACCGCTCCTCCTTTGGAAGCATTACAAGGATAGACGACTGCTACTCCTGAACGATTTTCTTGTGCGCTGTTTAGGAGTATTCCTGAAATGAGAAAAGGAAGAGGAACAATCATGGCTACTGAGTTGAAGCAGAACGCCCGCCTTCTCGAACAATACTATTCTGCCTCAGAGCCCATCTTCATTGACGTGATAGATATGGCGAATATTGAACAGGCCGTGGCCGCCGGGGCGGGAGCCGTCGATCAATACTCTCCGACAGGATCAGATGACCTCGACGAGTCGCACATTCGGAGCATCATTACGCAGGCATTGATCGCCGCAAAAGTCGATGACGCCAAACTCTATGCTTTTCTTACCATTGGCTGTTTGGTGACCGTCGATAATGCGTCGAGCCTCACTGCCGCACAAGTTTCCGAATGGAGACAGGCGGTCCACGAGTATCGCAAGTGTCATAGCGGCCATGCTTGATCCATAGCGGCTCTCATTCCTTCTGTGTCTTTTCTTTCTTTTCTTTCTGTCGGCAACGGAACATACGGTCTCATGTATCAAAGGGTCGAATCCGACACAATCCAACAACTCTTTGGAGTTATGCCATTCTTAACCACTCCTATCGTTTAAAACTTCATGGTAAGCTTT
>DATEPO010000086.1:0-12760 GCA_035273145.1 Nitrospiraceae bacterium | reverse complement strand
CTTATGCCGAACCTCCGCCCGCTTATGCTCTACAATTCGATCGAGGATCATCGTCCTTCACTCTTCCACCATCGGCGCAGAGACTTCTTGGAGGAGGCGGAAGGGCTGGCTTCTATTGCGCGCGTTCACCGAGCACCTTCTTAGTGTGCGCGGTGCGCGAGCAAGGCAACCGGCCCTTTCACCTGCACCTCTCTATTTATTCGTAAACTCCACGAGCCGCTCCAACTTTTCCATTGCCGCCCCACTCTCGATCACCCGCCCCGCCAACTCAAATCCATCTTGGAGCGTCTTGGCCTTTCTCCCGGCGACCAAAGCGAGCGCCGAATTCAGACACACGATGTCTCGCTTCGCCCCCTTGCGTCCGCTCAGGACGTCGCGCGTCATCTGAGCGTTCTCTTGCGCCGTTCCTCCGCCCAGATCTTTGAGCCGCACGCGCTCCAAGCCAAAATGTTTCGGTTCGAGGAAATAACTGGACACTACGCCCGCCTTGCCTTCCGACACCCAGGTCCGATCCGTCAGTGTCACTTCATCCAACCCGTCCATTCCATGGACCGAGAAGCAGTGCTGGGTGCCGAGATGCATCAAGACTTTAGCCATCAATTCCGTCAAGCCGTGATCATACACGCCAAGCACCTGCATGGTGGCCCCAGCCGGATTGCTGAGGGGACCAAGGATATTGAGCAACGTGCGAATGCCAAGTTCCTGGCGCGGCACGGCACAATGCTTCATCGCGCCATGAAACATCGGCGCAAAAAGAAACCCGATCCCGACCTCGTTGACACAGTCCCCGACACGGTCGATCGGAAGATCGATCTTGACCCCCAATGCGGCCAGCACATCCGCGCTGCCACATCGAGAGGACACCGATCGATTCCCATGCTTGGCGACCGTCACGCCGCTTCCCGCCACGACAAACGCCGCAGTGGTCGAAATATTGAACGTGCCCGATCGATCTCCCCCTGTTCCGCAGGTATCCATGACCAGCGGATCGGCAACGCGAATACGTGTCGCTCTCGCCCGCATGGCACGCGCGGAGCCTGCGATTTCTTCCACCGTTTCGCCCTTGATGCGTAGACCCATTAAATATGCCGCAATCTGCACCGGTGAAGCGGCGCCGTCCATGATTTCATACAGGACCTCTTCGGCCTCTTTTTCACTGAGGTCGATCCGCTCGGCCAGTTTGGCAATCGCGTCTTTAATCATCGTTGACCACGAGAAATCGTCGGCACTCAGCCATCGAAAACGGTACGAATATCGAGAGCGAAATTGTATGAGATCGGCTGGTGTGAAAGCAACGAACGGAGTCGGCACATCGAAGAGCTGCGTCCGGAACCGACCTAGCGGACTTGTCGGCAAGGGCGGTTCTCTGTTTCAATAATCATACAATATGGGCTGCAGGGCGACCAAATGGCGAAGAAACAGCGGCGCACGAAGTTGATTCCGGTCGACTCCACAAGCATTCATCACGTTGGATATGATCGCGACACCCAGCGCCTCTTTCTCGACTATGAAGGCGGTCGGCTTTACGAATACTTCGACGTTCCCGACGAACTGTACGTACGTCTTCTGAACGCCACGTCGATCGGCCGATTCGTCAACTACGCGATTAAACCTCACTACCACTATAAAGAAATTCAACGTCGTCCGGCGTGGGTAGAAGAGTAACTCGTGCTGACACCCTCCCTAACGCCGATAAACGAGAGGGCCGTCCGAACAGGTTGCTCTGCCCGGGCGGCCCTCTCGTTACCGGATAACCAGTCGTTTCAATCTACCAGGAGATTAGCCGACGCGCTCACTCCGTGTAGAGTGCCTCCGCGGTGAAGATGGCCTGGATGGCCTTCTGTATTCGGGGCGCGAATGACTCGCGTGGTCGGCATGGCGCCGGTGTGCGGGGGGGCTACCCGCTGCCAGCGGAACGGCTTGCCCGAGCAGCTTTTCAATTGCGCGCCATTGCAAGTGATCTTCGGCAGTGACGAAACTAGTCGCTTGCCCGGTCGCATTCATGCGGGCTGTTCGACCGATTCGATGGACGTAATCTTCGGGACAGTTCGGCAAATCGTAATTGACCACATGTCCGATGTTCGCCACATCGATGCCACGCGCCGCGATATCCGTCGCGACGAGAATACGGAATGTCCCTCGTTTAAATCCTTCTAGTGCCGCACGCCTTTGCGAAAGGGTACGGTCACCATGAATGACGGCGACCTTGTGTCCGACATTCCCCAATACATGGCCGAGCCGATCGGCTCGGTGCTTGGTGCGCGTAAACACAAGGACGGTGTGCGGCTCCTTTCCCAAAAGAGAGACGAGCAGATCGGTCTTGCTGTCGTGAGTCGTGTGATGCAAGCTCTGGGTTACGCCGACGGCGGTCGTCGCCGGCCGTGAGACCATCACCTGAACCGGGTCTTTCACGCTTGCTTGCGCGAGGCGATTCAGGTCAGCCGGCATCGTGGCGGAGAACAGTAGGGTTTGCCGTTCTTCGGGCATGGCATCCAAAATTTGGTTGATTTGCGGCGCAAATCCCATGTCGAGCATGCGATCGGCCTCATCCAACACGAGAATCTTCATCGGCACCAGATTGACCGTCCCGTTCCAGAGATGATCCAGCAAGCGACCGGGGGTCGCGACGAGAATATCGGGACGTTGCCGCAGTCCTCTCACCTGAGCCTGCATATCGGCCCCACCGACGATCGTCGTGGCAAAAATCCGCGTGCTGCGGCCAAGCTTATCGATGACTTCTTGAATTTGAATGGCCAATTCTCTGGTCGGCACCAGGATCAAGGCTTTGGGGTGTCCCTTCGGCATGGCGACAAGCCGCTCGATGAGCGGGATGACAAAGGCGGCGGTCTTGCCGGTGCCGGTCTGCGCACATCCGATCACATCACGTCCTTGAAGAACGTGAGGAATGGCTTGCGCTTGAATGGAGGTGGGCTCAGTAAAACCCGCCTTAGCAATATCATTGAGGAGGGTTTCAGATACACCGAGGGTGTGAAAACTCATGGCAGTCGTCTGCACAGAACTATCCTTTCGTTATGATCGCATTGTCACGGATTCAGAGAACCGAGGGGAGGCAGAATCAGGAAGGAGTCCGCTCCAAACAGGACCTGGTCGCGATGCGATCGCGAGGTCCGCTTGTAGAGATCATCACCATCGACGGACCATAAGCAATGATGATGACCGCATCGTACAGCATGGGAAGCCATCCGTCAACCGGTTTGGTGAAATACTGATTGACAAGCTGCCAAGGGGACGACAACGATCAAGGAAAGCACGTGTTCAGAACTGCCGACCGAAATTGCAAAGTTTGCCTGAACGGGTCTTCGCCATGTACCAGCCGGAGGGACAATATCTAATGAGCGTAGTTCCTCCGTGCGGACCAATGATTCATCGGGAACAATCAGACTACTCAACCTCCGTACACATTGGGCTAAAACTTTATCTACAATGATACGCCTCCAACCAATTGGATACGATTTTACAGATTCTCCTCAGTATAGCCTTCCAAACAGTATCCACGCATTTCTCAACCACAGATAGGTGCTGCGGTTTTACAACCTTCCGAAAACGTCCTCGCGGTCAACAAATTGCTTCCATCTAGATCGATCTTGATTGAACAATGACATGCCGAGAAGTTCTGAACAACACGATGGCATAATCCATTTAAACATGAAATATCCCGTATCCAACGATTGTAGAAAGGCCCGACTATGCCAGACCCAACATCTCTCGACCAAATCGACCTCAGTCCTATTGCTGGGAAACGCTACTTCACAGTAGATCGCGAGTGGCGAGAGGAATTCATCTATTTTCTGATGGTAGACCGCTTTCATGATGGGAAACCCCATCCTGCCATCATCCGGCCTCAACGTTCACAAGGGTTTACTGCTCCGGACGGATTCTATGGCGGGCGCATCCAAGGAATCACGCAAAACTTAGACTACATCGCCAATCTCGGGTGCACGGCCATTTGGCTCTCCCCCGTGTTCGAAACGAATGCGTATCACGGCTACGATATTTCCAACTATCTGTCCATTGATCCGCGATTCGGCACCAAACAGGACCTGATCGATCTCGTCGACGCGGCGCATAATTTCAAGCGGAGTGGCAAGCCATGGCCACTCCGCATCATCCTCGACGTCGTCATCAATCATTCCGGAGACAATTGGGCCTACCCTGGTGATGTCTCCTACAATTACTCGAATGACCAACAATTCCCTTTCGGGTTCTGGCGCAAGCCTGATCGGCCGATTCCCTCGCAACTTCGAGATGAGAGCTGGTACCACCGGCGCGGGCAGATGGCGGATTACGATCACGCGCCCGAGAACCAGCATGGCGATATTCTGGGATTAAAGGACTATGCCAGCGATGACACGGTTATCGGCTCTCAGGTCATCAATGCGTTGATCATGACGCATTGTTACTGGATACGTGAAGCCGACGTAGATGGGTTCCGGGTCGATGCGGTCAAGCATATGGATGCGTTGGCCTGCTCACGATTCTGCTCCAACATTCGTGAATATGCCTATTCTCTGGGCAAACATGGATTCTTTTTATTCGGTGAAGCCGCGTCGCCATCGGATGATCTCTACAATCGGTATATCGGTCCTAACACGTCTGTCCTCGACAGTGGGAAAACCGTTTTCTTCGGTCTCGATTCCGTCTTGGATTTCCGGCTGGCTGAAGGCATCTATGCCGATCCAAACAATGCCCCGTTACGCGAGGTGCTGCTTGGAAACGTTGGTCCGGAAACGTTATTCAATCGAATTGACGCACAACGAGAACGGGCGGTCAATCGCGGTGAACTTGGCCGATATCTTGTGACCTTTATCGATAATCATGATTCCTTTTGGCAAAGCGGCCGAATCGCCTCCCGGGCCGACGATGACCAGGTAATCGGCTGTATCGGGTTTCTGATCTGTGCCTTAGGAACACCGTGTTTGTACTATGGGACTGAGCAAGGGTTTTCTGGGGCCGGCGGCGATACGCAGATACGCGAGGCGATGTTCGATCCAACGGCTGGCACCCCTAGCCTGCTGAACACGGGATGCCGTCTCTATCAGGAAATTGCGAAAGTCGCGGCCGTGATGCGCACCTCTGAGCCGCTTCGCTTTGGAAGAATGTACTATCGCCAGATCTCCGGGAACGGTGTCGACTTTGGACTGCCCTATGGCACGACGTACACGCTCGCCTTCTCACGGCTGTTGTACAATCGTGAAGTGCTCGTCGCCTATAACATCTCCGCTCAACCAAGAAACGATGCGATCATTGTCGATGCCACGTTGCATGGCGCTCCCGGATCAGTGATGACATACCTCTACGGAGGCACAGGGAATGTGCAGGTGCAAGGCCCTCTCAATGGATCACGCTTTTTGAGGCTTCCGTTGCCTCCTCATGGGTTCGCCATTTTAGGATAGAGGGTGTGCTGATGAGCAAAACGGCAGACGGCCATCTTGATTTGTGAGAACTGCACATTGCAGCATGGCCTCGTAGAAACGTGTTTCAGGGCGAGCCTTTCTCTCTCCATTGATGACCTCCATAGGATGCCAAATCTGAGTTCCGGAACCATACCCAGAAGGACAGCGTGATTCAATCTTGATTCAGGAGCCCTGTAACCACTACATTACTTACATGACTGCCCTCTTCCGCCATAACATAATCATTTTCTGTCTTATCCTCTCGTGGGGCTGCTCTAGCGGCTTGCAGCTCCTCGCCAACAGCGAGACCACCCCTCCGTCTAGTTTTCTAGTTCAGCAGAATCAGGATCTTGACCAAACGGCGATCGCAGAAATCGGCCATAGTCACAAACCAGACACCGTACGACGTGACCAGCCACAATCACCTTCCCTTGTAAATTATGGTTTCCTCCTTTCTCTTCTCGCTGTGCAAAGCTCTGTTGAACGGAACGGCCAAACGGCCAACCGCGGTTGCTCGCGTCCGATCCACCAAAGCATCTCGCTCTATCTCATTTGATCCCTCTCATTAGGGACGGGACTGTTCACAACTGGAAACCCCATGCGTCGATGGGGTTACAACCGACATTCCTTTAGATGGCGGCCCAGTCACTGAGCCAACCAACATCAGTATGGCTGTTTCGCGGCCTATGAGGATCGGCCTCGGGTCCCGCTCGATTGGCAGCAGGTGATAACGACCAAGACAGGCGCACCTAATGCCCCGCCAAAAGGATGGGACCGAAGATGTATCAAATTTAGCCGTTGTCTGAAGAGGCCTATGACACCTGACCCAATTTTTTTTCGCGATCTTGCCTATGTCTTCGTTGCAGCAGTGCTCGGGGGCGGGCTTGCCTGGATCGCCCGGCAACCGCTGATATTGGGCTACGTGCTGGGTGGGATTTTCATCGGTCCGTTTACCCCCGGTCCCGCGATTTTGGATGTGCACACGTTCGAGCTGTTTGCCGAAATCGGTGTGGTGCTCCTGATGTTTTCCATCGGCATTGAGTTCTCCTTCAAGGACCTGATGGAGGTGAAATGGGTGGCGTTCCTGGGCGGCCCGCTGGGGATCATGCTGTCGATTGTATTGGCTATCGGCATCGGCAGTTTGGTCGGGTGGAACTCCATCCAAAGCATCGTGATCGGCGCCGTGATCTCAATGGCCAGTACCATGGTGCTGGCTCGTTTGCTGATCGATCGTGGAGAACTGCATACCAGACATGGTCGCGTGATGATCGGGATCACTCTCGTGGAGGATCTCGCTGTCGTCGCCATGATGGTGCTCTTGCCCGCACTCGGTGCGTTAGAGCCAGGCCGATTCATTCTCATTGGGCAGGCACTCGGCAAAGCGCTGCTGATCCTTGGCCCCTTTGCTCTCTTGGCGGCGAAAGTCGTTCCGCTAATCATGACGCGCGTGGCGAGGACGCAGAACTCGGAGCTGTTTCTTCTCGTGGCACTGGCCATTGGACTGGGCACCGCCGCGCTGACGCAGATGGTGGGCCTGTCGCTTGCTCTAGGAGCGTTCTTGGCTGGCCTCATCATCAGCCAATCCGACTATGCGCACGAAACACTGGCACGACTCCTATCCCTTCGTGATGTCTTCGTAGCCCTTTTTTTCGTGACGATTGGTGTGCTGGTTGACCCTTCTGTCATCATCGCAAATCTACGCTTGCTGGGAATCATCATTGTCTTAATTGTGGTCGGAAAATTCTTGATCTGGACGACGGTGGTTCGGATCTTTGGTTACAGCCTCGTGACGGCTATCTTGGTCGGGACGGGTCTCACGCAGATCGGCGAGTTCTCCTTTGTGCTGGTCCAGGCAGCACGAACCGCCGGGCACATCGGCACGGAAGTGTACAACGCCACGCTAGCCGCCTCGTTGATCACCATCATCCTAAACGCGGCGCTCGTGCGGTATGTCCCGTCATGGATCAACAAGGTTCCTTTGTTACACGGGGTTCATCCGACTGGCGCCGCTTCATCTGAATCACAGATGTCAGACGCCCGCGTCGTTATCTGTGGATTCGGTCGTGTGGGAAGTGCTGTCGGCGCAGCCTTAGAGAGCTTCGGGCTTTCCTATACGGTGATCGAACGAGATCCGGATATCGTCACCAAGCTGCGCCGCCGACATATTTCCGCTCTCTATGGCGACGCCTCGCATATGCATCTGCTGATGCAAGCTGGTGCCGATCGCGCAGCTCTCGTGATCGTGGCGCTTCCGGAAATAGAGCCAGCCAACCTCGCCGTTCAACGGCTGCGAGCAATGAATGCCACGGTTCCAATTCTTGCCCGAGCCCACGGTCGAACAGAAGCAGAACAACTGATGGCCGTCGGAGCCAGCGAAGTGATTCAGCCTGAGATTGAGGCGGCTGGCACTGTGATCCGACATGCACTAGAGCGGTTAGGACTCTCGAAGGACCGAATACTGGACTACCTTGAACGCTTCCGCGAAACAGGAAAAGGAAACGTGAACTCCAATGAAACAAACAGTCTCACTGGATGAGAAGCGTCTCTCCTCCGCCCTAGGGGAAAAGTGATGACTTCCTGCGATTACTTGGCTGCACGATTGTACCGAGGCCAATTCTCAGAAAAGTAATTGTCGGAAACATCCGTGTGAGCAGGTCCTTGGTCATCGGTGGTCCAATTCATGGCTTCTCAGCGACTGCGGTTTATAAAGCGGCATGGCGGCATACCTACCCACTTTGTGCTGGAGGTCAGGATTGCGTCCGCCGGCTAAGTGATGTCACATGCTGCTCCAGAGACCAGCCTCGCTCATGGATGAATCCGGGCTATACTTTGCCACGCCATCGATATCCGGCAAGCCCAGCAAAGCCGGTAGCGACCAGCAGCCACGTGGAGGGTTCGGGAACGCCAGGGGGGGTTGGAGCGTTGAAGAAGGTCAGAAAAGTCGGACCGCCCAGCCCTCCACTCGAGGATGGGACAAAGGCATCGATAAAGGCTCCTGTTGATCCGTTGTACCGCAGCACATCACCGGAACCGAAACTCCCGACATAGAGATTCCCATCAGGTCCGAAAGTCAGTCCACGGGGAAGACTTAATCCTCCGCTACCAGCCGTTACGAACGTTCCGAGCAAGGCTCCTGTAGTGCCGTTGTAGCGCAAGACCTCTCCCGTGCCAAAACTCGTCACATAAAGATTACCGTCAGGTCCAAACACCACGCCTCGGGCACCGGTGAGCCCGCCGCTGCCAGGTGAGACAAAGGCATTGATGAAGGCTCCGGTCGTCGGGTTGTAACGGAGGACGCTGCTGGTATCGCCACCGGCCACATACAGGTTACCGTCCGGCCCAAAAGTGACTCCCTCCGGGTTGCTGAGCTGACCACTACCGAAAGGAACTCCAACGGGAGCCCCCGTCAGCCCGTTAAATCGGCTGACTGCACCAGGAGATGAACTGCTGGCGACGTACAGATTACTGTCCGGACCAAAGCGCAGGCCCGCGGGATCCTCCACGTTTGGCACGAACGCATTAATGAATGCTCCTGTGGTGCCGTTGTAGCGTAGTACTGCCTCATGGTCCGAGTCACTGACATAGAGGTTGCCATCGGGACCAAACGTGCCGCCCAAGGGAAAGCTGAGCCCCCCGCTGCCAGTCGGAACGAAGGTGCTGACGAATGCGCCGGTGGTTCCATTGTATCGAAGAACATCTTCGTTGCCGGGACCGAAGAAATTTCCTACAAACAGGTCGGCATGAACTCGAGAGGTATCAAGAATCCCAACGCCAAGCAGCAGGCTTACCGCTAGAGGGAGGAGAGTATGTCTCACAAGGCTCGAACGGTGTTGTAAGTTTTCCTGTAGTACGAGTTGCATCTTCTCACCTCCTATGCCGATGCCTTTTCTAGCATGAGCAACGAAATTGTATCGCATTATTAGCAGCAGGAGCACGAAAGGCGATAAGAAGGAAGACCGTTCTTGCGTCAGGTGAAGGCTTGCGGAAGATCCTCTAAGGATGAATGACTCCTGCGACGAACGCGCTTTTTATTCCGGACACGAAGAGCGAAGGGTTCTTGACAGCCAGTCCGATTCCAGAAACGTACTGTCATCGACGAGCTCTGTCGAAGGACTTCGATGCAGTTTTGGCACTGCCGTCATGGTGTTTGAAAAGAGTGCCCGCTGAGTATGGTATAAGTCCGAAGACGATGGTCAATGGAAGTCCCGTGCACCGCCATGCGTGACAGCCTACGGACCCGGAAAGACAGTATCCACCGATGCTGCCGACATCGCACTGTGGCACCCATACCGTTTTGAGAATCTAGCGCGCACCGAGCAAGATGCTGAGTGAACGTCAGAAGATGCTCTCTGGCGAATTGTATGACCCTCTCGATCCGGAGTTGGTTGTCGCTCGAGCACGGGCTCGCGATCTCTGCTACGTCCTCAACGCAAGCCGGGAAAGAGAGCAGGACGAGCGCCATCGGGTCCTGTGTGAACTCTTCTCTACAGGCGGTGACACGGTATGGATGCAGCCGCCCTTCTTCTGTGACTACGGATGCAACATCGAGCTGGGGCAGCGGGTGTTTTTTAACTTCAACTGTGTGGTGCTCGATGTGTGCCGCGTACGCATAGGTGACTTCACGCTCTTGGGTCCTGCAGTACAAATTTACACCGCCCTCCACCCCCTAGATGCCACGCTCCGCCAACACCAGGAATTCGGAAAGCGTGTGGAAATCGGCTCCAACGTCTGGATTGGCGGCGGAGCTATCATCCTTCCCGGCGTCCGAATCGGTTCACAATCCGTCATTGGGGCTGGAAGCGTTGTGACTCGGGACATTCCAGACCGTGTGCTGGCCGTTGGAAATCCGTGCCGGGTCATTCGTGAGATCAGCGAGTGACCAGGGACCTGTGAATCTGTCTACCAGCCGCCCGTAGATATGCCACCTCGGAGCGATTTGCCGAATGCCGTGTCAAGCAGCCGCTGATTGTTGAACCCCTTTCGATATATGAAATCCTATGCCCAACGACATTGCGACGTGAGTCTCATGTTATAGTCAATGAGGATGTCGCAAGAAGTTTCTTCTATGAGACCTCATTTACTGCTCATTCTGGTTATCTCTCTAACGTCCTGTGGTATCGTTCGACCTGCCACTATTCCAACTCAGGGCGCCGAGTCCGACATGAACGCCGATCTCGGGAACCTCGCGGCTATCAAGGCGTTACTTGCGAGAGACCGAGAACAATTTGGACATGCATCATCGCTCTTGACGCGCAAACCACATGAACCGTTCGACCAGACCACAAGTATGCTTTCATCTGCAAATCCATCTGACGTCGGCTCGTCGGACCAGATCACCTCAGCGGTCCGTCACGGTCTATTTCTGATTCCGCCTCAACACACTCAACATCATCAGGCCACTTCAGTTCAGCGACTACCGACTCAGCAATCCTCTCCTGATTATCGAATGCATCAGCCGCCTTTGATGCCGCCTTACACCGTTTATGCTCCGGTAGGGTCTGTTTATCCCGGCAGCATTCGGTGCGTACCGGACTATCTTGGCGGACAGCGCTGCCACAATACGCAGTAGCGCTTCGTATACCTGGCAAGAAGGTGTGGGATCGTATCAGGGAAGGACCGGTGGGTCCGTGGCCGGGACACAACACTGAGGAAGACCGACTTACCTAGTACCTCGCTGAGTGGTTTATCGATCTTTACATCCATCCGCACTGTCTCGGGTGCTCATTGTCCAAGGCAATGAGCAATAACTTGGCAGAAGAGGCTACGCATATCCTTCAAGCGTTTACAGACCCACTGCCGCCTATATCAAGTACGGGCTTTGTCTCGTGATGAGGAGAGACTTAGATCGATCCTCGGAGGGTTGCCTCATGAGCAAGACGTAATCCGAAGAGAGCGGATAGCGCCTACCTGAGCCGATGCAACACTGCGTCGTGCGGTGCTCACGACACCCCGCTATTCACGCTGACAAACACAAACGGAACATTTAATCGATAGGCCCCGCTTAAAAAGTCCAGCGCAGCCTGCGCATTCCACACGAAGACGTACAGTTGAGCAGACACTGTAATGAGGATGGGCACCTCTGCTAAGACCGGGAACTGAAAGGCGCGCCCGGTGCCGACGAGGTCTGTTTCGTCCAGTGCAATGAATTGAACCTTTCCGAGCGAATCCCCCCAACTCGTTTGAATCTCCTGATCGATGAGTTCGACAGTCTCGGCATCGTGCTGAGGCTGGCCGGATGAATCCCATTGCGTCAATCCGAGCGTTCCACTGAGGGAAGATTCAGCCACCCCGCCATTGCAATCGGGGTTGACGGCAAGCCAGCTCGCTCCGTTCAACTGAAGAAAGGTCGTCACATTCAACAGGCCGTTTTGAGGAGCGGACCACACGAAATGCCAGTCGATGTCAATCAACGCCCCTTTCATCGGCCCCCCAAGATAGCCGCCGCTCGAGACGTCCGCCCTCGTTTGCGCAAGATTCTGCCCTGCGGCGATCGAGGTGGTACCGTCGCCAGACAATACAATTTCCGAGGCGGTGTCGAGGTATTGGCTCACCACGGCCGGAGACAAGGATGCGTTCTTCCCAAGGACTTGCTCCCACCGTTTCTTTCGATCCCTCACAGCCTTCTCTTGCTGTCGGCTAACGGTCCTGGCCGCAGCCTGAGCGCGTTTTCGTTCAACGGTCAGATACTTGGTGACGGCCTTCTGATCGCGCTGCTGCTGCTCGGCAAGCAGACGTTGATCAATGCCGGCTGCGCGAAGAGATCGCTCAAGCAGATCCTTTTTAAAGAGGCTGCCGGCCCGTTGTCTTTGACTCAAAAATAATTCCGTCCGACGACGATTCTTACGCGCGGTCTCTCGAGCCTGCATCAGTAGAGCTTTGCCTGCCGAAAGGATGGCTCGTTCCGTCTTCATATTGTGCATAGCACCTCGTCTGTCTCTCACTCAATGAAAGGTCAATCGATTTCAAAACACCATTCTGCCTGTGAACGCCGGGCAACGACCTCTGCACCGCTTGATTTCACCAAGGCTACGATCGGAGACGACAAGCCCTCGCCAGCCCGACAAGTCCAGTGAGAAAGAGAAGCAGCGTATTTGGTTCCGGGATCCCGGCCGTCTGTGAGAAGGTTTCAGTCAGAAAGGTGAAGGTAGCCGGAGTAGGAAGCCCGGGTGTGGTACTCGCAGTCAGGTCCATCCTTGTGTCGACAAGCACACTCGTCTGAGGCGTCTGAAAGTCCCCGTGTGTCTGAGGGAGGCCGACCTGCGAATGCAGCTGATTGCCGCCGAATGTGAAGTTCGCAGAGGTGCTTAAAAACGCAGATGCGACACCACCGGGACTGTTCGCGGGGC
>DATEPO010000085.1:0-3994 GCA_035273145.1 Nitrospiraceae bacterium | reverse complement strand
TCCTTTGCGAGCCCGGCCAGCATCGTGAACCGCCGGCTCCAATTGGAATACGATGGGTTGCCGAAAGATTTTCTCCAGCAGCTCCGCGATAAAGTGATGAAGCTGACGAAGGAAGATTTGCTACGCGTCGCGCGAGATCAGCTCCATCCCGAACGGTTGAAGATCCTCGCCGTCGGACCGTCTGATACGGCCCGTGTTTTGGCGGGTTTCGGCGAGGTGAAGGAAATTAAGCTGGACCCGGAAGGGTGATGTAGTGGCCTCGGCTGACGAAGGGCGGGCACTCCGGTTTCGTCGCGATGCGATAGAATCATACAGCACTGATATCGTACTTTGGCCTCCTGCGGCTATGAAGCGGCGGCGGAACGTCGCAATGCCGTCGAGGCAGCTTCAACGGCCGTTAACTGTCGCTCGTGCGCGTTGAAAACCTCCGTGCCTATCCCTTCCAGCCGAGGCGATTATTTAATGTTGGAAGAAGAGGCAACGATAGGGAACTTGAAGCTCCGAACGCTGATTGCTGCTGCATGAAACTCGAAGACGACTTCTGTGATATCGTGAAGAAGGCCCGCTTGGGGCAGGGCCGCTCGGTGGAGGCTATCGCTCAAGCGAGCGGCATGCGAGCCGAAGATTTGTCGATACTTGAGCGTGGAAGCCGCATACCGACAACCGTTGAAGCGCGCGCCATTGCCGATACGTTGGGCTTACGAGCCGATGCCTTATCCGCCATAGCAGGCGCGCAGTGGGCTCCGTCCTCGCCCCCGTCCCACATCTCTACCTACGTGGAGACCGTCTTTGGCGACATCGGGGGATATGAGGTCAAAGGTTATGTGATGCACGAGTCCGGAGAGGCGATCCTCATCGATACGGCGTACAATCCTACGGCTATGATCCAAACTCTGACACAACGACGTCTTCGCCTTACGGCGATTTGCCTGACCCATGGCCATTCGGACCATGCGGACGGCCTAGAAGAGCTCTTGGACTACTGTCGAGTGCCGGTGTATCTCGGAGAAGCTGATGAATCGCTGCTTTCATGGTCACCGCCACGCGAGCTGCTCCGTTCGCCGCAAAACGGAGAGACGATCTCTGTGGGAACCCTCACCATCCGATTCATGGCGACACCGGGACATACCCCAGGGGGCATGTGTTATCGGATCGAGAAGAACAGGGGTCCGCTGTGCTTTGTCGGCGATACGCTCTTCGCCGGATCCATTGGTCGCTCGAACCCCGCCACCTTGTATCAGACGCATTTGAAATCGGTTCGCGAACACGTCTTGAAATTGCCGGGAGAAACGGCCCTGCTTCCCGGCCACGGGCCGGCGACGACGGTTCAGGAAGAAATTGCACACAATCCATTTGCCGTTCCGGCATAACATGGACCACGAACGACACCCGCATGTAGTCAACGATCCCGCCCTGGACCAGTTCCAGGGTTGGGCTCCGGCAGATCCGCAGACCATCGAGCAGGCTACCGATGAGCACGATGTACGACCCCGTTCGGGGTTTTCCGAGTGGGTGTGGCCCATCGGCCTGTTTGTCGCCACGGTCTTCACGACGTTGTGGGCCGGCGCCTATGCCACCAATGCCGATCCCTTTATGGGCGCGTGGCGGTTTCTCATCGACAATCCGGCGGCACTCTCAAAAGGCATCCCGTTCGCAGGAACACTTCTCGGCATTCTGGTGACCCATGAGTTCGGTCACTATCTGTTATCCAGAATCCACCGCGTCCCGGCCTCTCTGCCGCTCTTCATTCCGGGTCCACCGCATTTTATTGGAACGTTCGGCGCCATCATCCGCATGCGTGGTCCAATCCTGAGCCGGAAAGCCTTGTTCGATATCGGAGTGGCCGGTCCCATCGCCGGCTTTATCATCGCAGTCATCGCCTTGGTATTCGGACTTCGATGGTCGGTGGTGGTTGTCGATCAGGGGCTCTTTGGATTACGACTGGGCGAACCGCTGTTGCTGCAATTCTTCACATGGCTGGTCATTGGACCCATTCAGCAGGGTTACGATGTGGTCCTCCATCCGGTGGCCTTTGCCGCCTGGTTCGGTCTCTTCGTCACATCTTTGAATCTGATCCCCATCGGACAATTGGACGGCGGGCACCTGGCCTACGCGCTCTGGGGTAGCCGGCAACGCACCATCGCGCTGGCGATTCTGCCGGTGCTGCTGGTCTTAGGATTTATCGGGTGGCCGGGCTGGTTTCTCTGGGCAGCGATGGCAGGTGTGCTAGGACTGGCGCATCCACCCGTACAGGATCCGCACACCGCTCTCGGTCGGACTAGAGTGTGGATCGGCTGGGCTGCCATGGCGATTTTTGCATTGACCTTCGCGCCAATTCCTTTTTCCGTTCACTAATCTCCTTTTTCAATGCTTCTCCTCTTGTCAGAGCCGCAACGATGCCACAGCAACGTTCTGGTACTGGACCATACTGAATCCGAACAGATACGCGCTGTATGTGGATTGATACTTACCCGTGGATCGTTGCAAAGGAAGAAGAAAGCGCGATCTGGTGCCTTCAAATATGGAGCCAGGAGCCATTTTTTGACTTAGTAGTCGCTAGGCTCTCGGTAGAGGACTTCTACATTGCCTCTTTGTATGCGGTCTGCCTTTGCTGCTGAACGGTCACCGTATGTTTGCCGACACGCCTTGAACAACCAGGCCCACGATACGACATAGATAACGGCGACGAGGAGAATCCATATTGCCATGTGCTGACCTCCAATGAGTTGACCGATGAGCTATAGCAGGGTTCGGGCCAGCCGTATGGCAACGGAATGTCTTCAAAACAAAGAGAAGTAAAGTTGCAGTCCGTAGGCCACTGTGTTTTTTGAGACATGCAGCATGAAACAATGAGACAGTTGTGCGCCGTCCTCGGAAAGAGATTCCTCGTCGGTGTTAGGATCGATCAGCGAAGAGTGATTGGGACAATGCCGGAAGGTGTCTTCCCTTTGGTTGATTCCAACGGTCGCTTTTGAAGAAGATCTTGAAGATCGGAAATGGCAGGCCGTCATTCAGCCTGAAGAGCGACCAAGGTATTGGAGAAACCATCATACAGAAGAATTGCAGAGATAGGTTGGAATCACCGCGTTACTCTATGATGAAACTTGAAGGAGCAGAGGGTGCCTTTCCAAAACTTGCTACACTTTGCTGCCCGCCCTGCGCGAAGTGCTGAACGTATCGCGATAGAACAGCGGAAGGGCCAAGGCGGGAAAGACAAAAAAGAGAAGAAAAATTTTACTAGCAGCGCAATCTCTGCTATATGAAACAGGACGATGAATGAAATTTCGTAAACTGAAAGGGGGTGGAGTTCCAATGGCGACGAAGAAAGCAGCAGCGAAGAAGCCCGCAAAGAAAGGGGCCAAGAAGAAGTAAGGCTCCTTACCTGGGAGGCGACGGCCACGTCGCCTCCTCGGATTCCCTCTCCTCATTCCTTTCCTGACGACATTTCAATTCACTTTTTCGATATCGGGTTCGTGTTCAGATAGGATGCTGAACCACAATGGCCTCTCAAAGCTATGTGAGATCTACAGACGTCCCTGAAGAGAAATATCCATGACCGGATCTTGATCCATTTCAAGCGAGACGGTCTAGGTGAGAAGGAGCTGTTTCCACTTGTGAGTTAGTAGTGCAAGGGGTTGGAGATTTCGCAGACTTTAACACCCACGTGAGAGAGGCTACAGCGGATCAACGCCTTAGTTTTGAGAAGATCTCAGGAAGAGGAAGATCACTTCAAAAAAAGAAGGAGGCGACGGCCACATCACCTCCCTCTGTCTCCTCAAATGAGGTGGTCCCTCAGCGGGAAGAAGGCAGCGTTGGGAGTGGTATACCAAACGCTGAAAGCTGACCATGAAGTTTTAAACGATAGGAGTGGTTAAGAATAGCATCAATTCAAAGAGTTGTTGGGTTGTGTCGGATTCGACCCCATTGATGGCATCAGACCGTATGTTATGTTGCCGACGGAAAGAAAAGACACAGAAGGAATGAGAGCCGCTAT
>DATEPO010000084.1:0-7744 GCA_035273145.1 Nitrospiraceae bacterium | reverse complement strand
TTCGCCGTCAAGCTCCCCGTCGTGCCGTTTCACACCTGGCTGCCGGATGCGCATACCGAAGCGCCGACCGGAGGCAGTGTGCTGCTGGCCGGACTCTTGTTAAAGACCGGTGCGTACGGCTTGCTGCGCTTCACCATCCCCCTATTCCCCGAGGCGTCGCAATCCTTTGCGCCCATCGCGTTCACGTTGGCGGTCATCGGCATTCTCTATGGGGCCGTTTTAGCCTTTGCTCAATACGACCTCAAACGATTGGTGGCCTACAGCAGCATCAGTCATTTGGGATTCGTGCTGTTAGGTCTCTATGCGTGGAACGGCTTGGCGCTTCAGGGCGCCGTCATGCAGATGCTGGCACATGGAATCAGCACCGGAGCGCTGTTCATGTTGGCGGGGGCGCTTCAGGAACGTCTGCATACGCGCGACATGCGGCAGCTGGGAGGACTGTGGGCACGCATTCCAATGATGGCCGCCATCGCGTTGTTTTTCGCGATCGCCTCACTCGGATTGCCGGGTCTCGGCAATTTCGTCGGTGAATTTTTGGTCCTCGCCGGAAGCTACCCGGTCACCCTCGTCGGCACGACACTGGCAACCCTTGGTCTTGTCGCCGCTGCCGTCTACTCCTTGGCGCTGATGCAGCGAACGTTCTACGGTCCTCTTGAATCGCCAGAGCCAAGTCGCCCTCTACCGGACCTTACACGACCCGCGCTGGCCACGTTCGGAATCATGATCGCTCTTCAAGTATGGATGGGACTGTATCCGCAGCCTGTGCTGACGATGGCCGGATCATCGATCGAGCATCTCCGAGCATTGACCGCCGCATCTGCAATCGTTTCCCAGAAATGAGATGAGCTAGATGAGCTATTTGGATTTCATCGCGCTGCTTCCGGTTCTGACACTGGCGGGGTTTGCACTCATTACCATGTTGCAGGTCGCGTTCTTCCGCCGTCTGGACACTGCGGCGGTGCTGTGCGGTGGCGGATGTATCGCGACGCTCGGAAGCGTCTGTGCGGCCTTGTCGGTCGCACCGAGAAGCGTCACCGCTCTGTTGATCATCGACGGATATGGGCTGCTCTACGCCGGATTGATCGTGATCGCGACCGCCGTCGTCACGGCATTGTCGTATGGATACGTGCTGAAACAGAACGCCGAGCGGGAAGAATGTGAAGAGTATTTTGTCCTGTTGTTGTTGGCAGCGCTAGGTGCGGTGGTCTTGACCGCCGCCGGGCATTTCGTCTCGTTCTTTCTCGGGCTGGAATTGATGACGATCTCGCTCTACGGATTGATCGGATATTTTCGCACACGCCGGCGACCGATCGAGGCGGCCGTCAAATATCTCATCCTGTCGGCCGCCTCATCGGCCTTTCTGCTATTCGGCATGGCTTTGATGTACTTCGAAACAGGGACGATGGAGTTTGTGCGTCTCGGAACCGCTATGACGACACTCCCCAATACGAATCACATGTTTATCACCGGGATGGCCATGACTCTCGTCGCCCTCGGCTTTAAGCTCGCCGTGGCGCCCTTTCACATGTGGACCCCGGATGTCTATGAAGGGGCGCCGGCGCCGGTCACGGCCTTCATTGCGACAGTCTCCAAGGGGGCTACTTTCGCGCTGCTCTTGCGGTATGTGACGCTGGTGAACAGCGGGAATGATCCTTCCCTTTGGTATGCCTTGAGCATAATGGCAGTGGTATCGATGTTCACCGGCAACCTTCTCGCGCTCTTGCAGCAGAACGTGAAACGCATCTTGGCCTATTCCTCGATCGCCCATCTCGGCTATCTGCTCGTCGCATTTCTTGCAACCGGTCCGTTGGCCGTCGAGGCCGTGACCTTCTATCTGGTCGCCTATTTTGTCATGACGCTGGGAGCATTCGGCGTTGTGTCGATTCTGACCGAGGCGGCAGGCGGCGAAGATTCAAGAGATGCGGATAATCTGGAGGACTATCGGGGATTATTCTGGACACGGCCGTGGCTCAGCGCAAGTTTGACGTTAATGTTGCTCTCATTAGCCGGTATTCCTCTGACGGTGGGATTTCTTGGCAAGTTCTATGTGATCGCGGCCGGGGTCCAGGCATCGCTGTGGCTGCTCGTCATCGCTCTGGTGGCCAACAGCGTGATAGGACTGTTCTATTATTTGCGCATCATCGTCGTCATGGCGGCGACATCTGCCAAACCGGCCCTCGTACCGCGGTACGCCGCCGGTCGTCAGGAATGGGCGGCGCTTTTTTCGTTGACGGTCCTTACGCTGTTGCTCGTCGGCATCGGCGTCTATCCCGACACGCTGATCCGCCTCATTCAGATGTTGGCCCTGTCCTGATCCGACTCGATGTTCGGCGTGCCGGCTGATATCTTACGCTTACGCCGGCAGCGTATATTGTTTTTCGATCGCCGCCCTGATCAGCCGCCGGCTTTCGGACGCGGACAGATCCGGCTGTCGCTCAATCAGGCGGGCCTCCTCTGCTAAGCCGTCGTCTTTAATCTTCTCTCGAAACCATCGTGAATAATCGCCCTGCTTGAGATGGTGCATCCAGGTCGCATCATCCACGCCATCAGCGATTTGCATGAACAGCATGAGATTTTGCGCGCGTAGATTCAATTTGCCTTCAGCCCCGCGAAAATAGAAACTGCGCTCCTGTGGCAATTCGCCCTCGGTATATTTTCGCTGGTGGCGTTTGCGATCGAGCTTGCTGGGGGCGATGCGCATGGTAAACGGATCCTCACTCACGGCCGGATCCCATACCATTGCTTCTCCAGGCGCCAATGCCGTCCGAGGAAATGGTCGCAACGATTCCCCCCTTCCTTTGCCGAATAGACGCAAGGTCTCCTCCGGCTGATCTCCGAGCGCGATGACCACATCGATGTCTTGCAGCACTTCGCGCGCCACTTGGCCCGGATGGACGGTAATGAACATCATGCTCGCAGACTTGTGCGACAGCGTCTGTGCCGCCGGCTCCCAATCCGCCGGCAGGAGGTGATGCGTTTCATCGACGACAATCCAATGCGGCCGGCCCGTCTTGACCCGCAATTCCTGCAATCGCGGCAACAGACCGACAAAGAATGCCGGCCGGTCGTGCAGCGGCAAGCCGATCAAATTCACCACAGCATTCACGTCCGGCTTTTCCAACAGTTGCAATACTTCATCGGCCGTCGGCGCATGCTCACCCGTTCCGAGCGTCACCGCATGTTCAAACGACTCGTAATCCCCCTCGGGATCGATAATGCAGAACTGGTACGCCTGTTCAGCGAGCCGCTCCAGAATGCCGCTCGCCAAGGTCGACTTCCCGCTTCCCGATGACCCGGCCAGGAGAATGTGGCTTCCATATGGGCTGAGACGAACTTCTTCTCCGTCCTCGCGGGTGCCGAGTAAGATGTGGTGACGTACGAGGCGTGCCTCGTAGTGCGATAAATCGTCGCTCACCATGTCGTGGATCAATTGTGCTACGCCGGCGCCGTGATCCTTCTTCGTCACCAAGTCGGCCGTCTCTTTCAACATCGGGACGGCATTGGACACGGCCACGCCGCACTCACACAGGGTTAAGAGCGCATGATCGTTCTCGCCATCCCCTACCCCAACGACATTGTGAGGGGACACGGCGAGTTCCAGAAGGGCCGCGGTCAGCCCGGTCGCTTTATTGACGCCGGCGGGCAGCACCATGACCGAACCCTTGTTGAAGATCACTTGCAGTTCCAAGCCCAAATCCCGAATGACCTCGAGCACAGTCGTTTCCTCAGGATGGACCGTCGCGACGATGGAGTGGCCGACCGCCAGGGGCGACACATGACGCGCCCGGAGCGCGTCGACAAATGTGTCAGGCGGCGGCAGCCCGAGGAGTTTATGTTCCCGCGTGGCGGGTCGATACAAGAGCGCGCCGTTTTCCGCTACCACTCGTTCGCAGAGGGATATCTGTGGGAAAATTCCCAGCAGTTCATCTAATTGCCGGCCGGTGACAAGAATCAGCTTGCGGCCGGACGCGATCAATTGCTCTAACGCAGCCACCGTCTCCGCATCGACCCGGCCGTCGGTGGCTAAGGTCCCGTCGTAATCGGCTGCGAGGGCGAGGTATCTCATGGCTTCAGTGCTGAGCGCCAAGCGCTGAGTGCCGACAACACTGAGTCTCTTTCTTCAACTCAGCACTCATTGCTCAGCCCTATTGTTTATCCCGTTGCCTTATAGGCGCGCGCCGGCGCGTTGAGACGTTGTTCAACGGCTTGCCAGTTGATGTTCGAGAAAAAGGCATCGATATATGCCGCTCGCTCTGATGGTTGATAGTCGAAGATGAAGGCGTGTTCCCACACGTCCATCGCAAGCAGCGGCACGAAGCCTGCGACATTGCCGGTCTCGTGCAAGGTCACCCAATGGTTGGACAGACGGCCGTTCGCGGGATTGAGATAGCACAGGGCCCACCCGACTCCCCGCATTTTACCGACGCCGACAAAATCCGTTTTCCAACGTTCATAGCTGCCGAACGCCTCCTCTGCGGCTCGAATGAACGGCGAGTTATGTCCAGGATCACTCGCACCACCCTGTTTCAGATTCTCAAAATAGTATTCGTGCAAAACCATCCCATTGTATTCGAAGCCCAACCGGCGCTTCAGTTCCGAATAGGCGGGCATCTCTTCTTGGTCCACCTTGCCGTCTTTCAACACGTCTCGAATGCGGTCTGTCAATGTATTCGTTTCTTTCACGTAGCCTGCGTACAGCTTGAAATGAGTCTCTATGGTCCGATCGGAAATGCCATTGAGCCCATGCAAATCGAACGGCTTGGCCTTATATGGCTCAACCTGCTTCATAGCCACTCCTCCTCATGACTGCTGAGTTTTCAGTACTGAGTAGAAGACACGGCCGTCTCACCATCTCGGCGGCGCGCACAAACGTGAGGCTCCTTTGTCGTCGCCTCGTGCGCCCCAGCACTCAGCACTTTTTACTGCGGTTGCAGAGGCTGCCTAAGTTCGGGTACCGGCATATCGATCACTTTTGTCGCGCGCCCATCTTGATCCAATTGAATGGTCACTTTCTCTCCAACACTGAGCCGTTCGAACAAGTGCGGTTTGACCACTTGAAAAAAGATCGGCTTCCCTAAATCGGTCTTAAGCATGCCCTTCATTCGAGTCAGATCGAGTTCCTGCAAGGTCCCGGTGACGACCATGCCGCTCTGATTGCCTTCCTGTCCCAACGCCGGTTCTGTGGAGTTGCTTACAGTTGGAAGACCTGCGATCAGGACTACGAACAAGACTCCGGCATATGTCATATTGCTCTCCTTGGTTCAGCATTCACCGTATCCATGGAAATCCAGGTTACCGAGGAGTCGTCGGCCTCGGCTTTTGCTCAGTGTCTTCAGGTGGGTCCATGATGAGCCGTGGCGTTTTGTCAGGCTGTGCTGTTTCACAGGCCGTGAAGGCAAGCATCAGAAGCAATCCGAGAGCGAGCCGGTGAAGAGTTTCGTCCATGTTGCTTCTTCTCCATTTGCGAGAACGCTGACTCCACTGTGAAGGGAGAACAGCTTATTGACCAGTGGAGATACGCCAGGTGCACTGTCGAAACTTGATGTGAATGCAAGACGGTCATACTCCTACGCGAATGGATTACAGGCGGCGATCGAGTTTGGCAAAGACATTGGACGCCAGAATCGTCTGCCACAATTTTTGCCATGTCGTCCAATCGTGTGCCCCGGATTCGATGAAGACCTGTTTCGGCGGAAGAACCGCGCCGAGCACCCGATGGGCTTCCACGAAGGTATCCCGGTTACCATACGCTAAGCACAGCGCAGGCCAGTGCGTGTCAGGGCGTCCATACCGTTTTAGCCAGGCCCATACATGGCGCTCGTAATCATGCTCTCCGAGCGCGTCCGGGCTCCAGTTTCGTATTCCACCGGCTGCGGCAATTTCTGCGACAAGCTCGGGCCTGCCCAAATAAGGCGCGATTGCGACGACACCGGTCACATCGGTATCGTGCCGGCTGGTATACAAGAGCGCGCCGAATCCGCCAAGCGAAATGCCGACCAGCCACCGGTTCTGATAGCCGAGCATTTTCGCCGGCTCAAAAACGTCCTCGTGCAGGCGATCAAGAATGCTCCGCTTCGCATAGTATCCATAGTGTGCATCGACCACGACAAGATCGGCCGACCAGCTTTTTTGTTGAACTGCGTCAATAAACCCATACCGCGCATAATCCTTTCCGAGATCGCTGATCCCCGGAAGAAAGACAATGAGCGTGCGGGCGGTGTCGGGTCCTGGGCACCGATAGCATTGCGTCTGGACGGGATTGGAGGTCGGCAGCAGGCACACCATCCAGGGAAATCGCAACGCCAATTTGGAGACCAGTGCACGAACCATAGATGGAGGTGAGGGGTATGGAGGTAAAGGGTAACGTCAAAGCAACCGATCTTTACCCTATCACTCTACTCCCTTACCTCTCTACTCCACGCCATTACCCCTCCACCCGCACCGCATAGCGGCCGTCGCTGTGGTCAAGAAACTCATCGAGTTCTTTCACCGTCAGGGCCGGCGGCATCGGATAGCGGGCCGGGATGGTTCGGAGCAGATCGAAATAGTAGCGGGTGAATACGGCGAAGTCGCGGGGAAAGACGTGTTCATCGACGCCGAGGAATAACCCTTTGATACGGGCGCGGCGAAGCGGTTCACGCCATTGCTCAATCGAGGGCAGGCCCACGGATTCGACGCCATGTGAAAACAACATCATGAGAATCTCATCGAAGGTCTGGCTCTGATCGAGATATGCTTGGAGTGCGCGGCGCGATGGCTCCTTGTTGAAGACCATCCAAAAGGGCGCCGATCCGGTGCGGATCGTCCAATAGGGTTCCATGAGAATAAACGAGTCTACAAGAAGCCGCCGGTCGGTAATGCCGCGCGTCTCATTCCACTGCTGGTACAGATTCGCTACGAGAGGGCTCATGTGCTCAGGCTCCTCGAAGACAATGCGCCGAAGTCGAGCGTGGCGGCGATGTGCCACCCGCTCGATATCTTTTGTCATGGCCGGGGCGAATCCCCATTCGGCTTCAGGAGCCATGCGATCCACCGGCGGCGGTTCCCATTTACGTCGGTGCGATCCATACCGCTTCAGATAATCGGACACGCGTTCGCTGCCATGCTGCAGTTCATCCACCGTCGCGCCGCCGACTGCGCCGAATTGAAACACATGGCGCTCTCCACACTCCGTGACCGGCCACTGCAGCCGACAATCCATGAGAAAAATCGTCCCGCCCGGTTCGAGACACCGATCGAGAAACGCCTCATAGGCCGGACCGAGCGTGAGGCGTTTGAACCGAAAATAGGTCATCCGCTGGATCATGAGCCGATCTTGCACCGGATCGTGCATATGATGCAGTTGTACGTTCGGATTGCATTGCAGCACAATTCTAGCCGGCTCTCGGCCCCATTCGAGATCCTGTTGCGGCTCATCGGGATGGACGCCGGAGCGGGCCACCGGCACGAGGAACGTTTGCGGGAGCCACGGGATGCCCATCGCAGCCCACATATGCGTGGCCGCACCGTTAGCCGATCCGATCGCCACGGCCGGATATTTCCGCTGCGGATACAGGCTCACCATCCATTCGGCCACCTGTTCGGCATCGATAGTCTGTAACTTGTGTACGGAAACCGCCTCAAACCATCCGCTCCAGATATACACTTGCTCTTGCAGCCACCGCGGCATGGCATTGATCGCGGCCCCCAGCCCCCTCATAGGCGCTCCGCTCCATCTAGGCAATGTGCCTAAGAGCGGAAAGTC
>DATEPO010000083.1:0-15148 GCA_035273145.1 Nitrospiraceae bacterium | reverse complement strand
CGGGATCACAGGCTCAAAACGGCGGTCGTCTCCTCCAGCAGCCATTGCAAGGAGGTGGTCGAATCCGCCGGACTGACACCGCTGTTCGATACCCGCGTCGATGGCCTCGAAACGCAGCGGCTGCATCTTCGCGGCAAGCCTGCGCCTGACACGTTTCTGGAGGCCGCGCGGCGATTGGACGTTCCCCCTGAACGGGCTATCGTGATCGAGGACGCCCAAGCGGGGGTCGCGGCAGGACGTGCAGGCGGCTTCGGTCTGGTCATTGGATTGGATCGCCGGCATCAAGCCGACGCATTACGGCAACAGGGGGCGGACATTGTGGCGGCTGATTTATCCGATCTCTTGCCTCAAGCGCAACAGAGTAGCCTTCGGTCATGATGAAATCTCAGTGCAGCATCGCTTCCGCCATGATCCGCTCACCCTACTCATCTGAACGTTCATGATTCACCGTCCTCGTTTTCATCCAGCCCCTCATCTGTATCCGCCTGACGAATGGAACATGGTGGAGAAACAATTTGCGCCCGACTTGCTGGAGCAAGGCGAAACGATGTTTGCGCTCGGAAACGGCTATCTCGGCATGCGGGGATGTTTTGAGGAGGGCGGCCCCATTGGTCAGAATGGCACGTTCATCAACGGCTTTTATGAATCGTGGCCGATTCTGTATCCGGAAGGCGCGTACGGCCTTGCCACGGCCGGGCAAACCATTGTCAATGCGACCGATACCAAGATCGTTAAACTCTATGTCGACGATGAACCGTTCTGGTTGCCTAATGCCCACGTGCTGAGTTTCGATCGGCGCCTCAATATGAAATCCGGCACACTCGATCGCGAGGTGATCTGGGAAACGCCGGCCGGGAAACGGGTCTTGATCACCTCACGCCGTCTCGTCTCCTTCGAACACCGGCATCTGGCCGCTATTTTTTTACAAGTGACCATGCTCAATGCAGCCGCCCCGATCGTGCTCTCATCGGAACTGATTGCGAATGAGCCGGCGGCCAAACGGACGAACCACGATCCAAGACAGGCCAAAGTATTTCCCGGCAAAGTGCTGCATCACCGCAGCAGCTACGCGAAAGAGCCCCGCATTGTCCTGTGCCATGCCACCGCGCATAGCCGGATGATCTTGTCCTGTGCCATCGACCATCGACTCGAAACGGACTGTGCCGTGAGCTGGCAAACACGCTACACCGAAGATGCCGGACAAGTGGTGGCAAGCATCGATGCGCAGCCGGGGCAGGCGATCACCCTGATGAAATTCATGGCCTATCACACGAGCCGCACCGCCCCGCCGGAGGAAATGTGTGCCCGAGTGGAACGCACCCTCGACCGCGCGGTCGCAGACGGCTTTCCACGTTTATTGCAAGGGCAAGAGCAGTATATGCGGGATTTTTGGGAGCGCAGCGATGTGCAGATCACCGTCGATTCGACCAGCGCCAAGCGATCGACCACCGAAGTGCAACAAGCGATCCGCTTCAATCTCTTTCATATCCTGCAGGCATCGGCTCGCGCCGATACGACCGGTGTCCCGGCGAAGGGGCTGACGGGTCAAGCCTACGAAGGCCATTACTTCTGGGACACCGAAATCTACGTCCTGCCCTTCCTCATCTATACGGCCCCGCGCATCGCGAAGAACCTCCTTCGCTTTCGGCATGGCCTTCTCGATATGGCCAGGCAACGAGCGCGCCAATTGAACCAGAAGGGCGCCATGTTTGCCTGGCGTACGATCAATGGAGAAGAGGCGTCGGCATACTTTGCAGCGGGAACGGCTCAATATCACATTAACGCGGACATCATGTACGCGCTGAGAAAATACGTGCAAGCCACCGGAGACGAGGAGTTTCTGTTTGACGAGGGCGTGGAAATGTTGGTGGAGACGGCCCGCCTGTGGCTCGATTTGGGGTTTTACTCCAACCGGCAAGGCGGCAAGTTTTGTATCCACGGCGTGACGGGCCCGGATGAGTACAATACCGTCGTGGACAATAATACGTATACAAACTTGATGGCTCGCGAAAACCTGCGCTATGCGGCGGCGACGGTCGACACCCTTCACGAGCGGCGTCCTGATTTGTATCGGGCGTTGGTGCATAAGACGCGCCTTGACCCGGCGGAGGTGACGGAATGGAAGCATGCCGCCGAAAACATGTACATTCCCTACGACACACTCCTGGGCATTACGCCGCAGGACGATCAGTTTCTCCAGCAAGAGCCCTGGGACTTCGAGCATACGCCGCCGGACAAATATCCGCTGCTCTTGTTTTTTCATCCCCTCACAATCTATCGGCATCAAGTCATCAAGCAAGCCGATCTTGTCTTAGCCATGCTGTTGCTCGGGCATGAGTTTTCACCGGACTTGAAGAAACGAAACTTTGAATTCTACGATCCCTTGACCACCGGCGATTCTTCGCTTTCACCGTGCATTCAAAGCATCATGGCGGCGGAAGTCGGAGACATGAAAAAAGCGGTGGACTATGCCCGAGTGGCGGCCCTCATGGATCTTGGCGATGTGGCCGGCAATGTCAAAGATGGATGCCACATTGCGGCGATGGGAGGAGTGTGGATGATCTTCGTGTACGGGTTCGCCGGCATGCGCGACTATGCCGGCCGGCTCAGCTTCAGGCCGAGAATTCCTCCTGCGCTCGAACGGCTTCGGTTTCAGCTTATGTTCCACTCGCAGGTGCTCGAAGTCGATGCCGGCCGCGCGACGACTCGATACACCTTGCGCACGGGGTCAGGGTTGATCATCACACATGAGGAATACGACATCCAGCTCTCGCCCGAGACCCCGTCTTGCGTTCAACCGAATTGGATGGCCGATACCATTTCACCTGCGTAAGCGTCCGAGAAATCCGGCCGCCTTGAACGATAGGACTATCCTTCTTCGCAGTGCTTGCAGTTCAACGTCCACCCAAGATGCTGCTCCCGCCCGTGTTGAGTGAGAACCCAAGGCCGGCTCACAAACGGCGGCTGATGGCGCACGTGCTGGCCATGCCCGCAGGCTAAATCGGCCACCCAGTCCCCGTATTCATCTTGATGAAAGCCGATGATGGATTGCTGCATCACCTACCTATACGGATGGAGGGCGGGTTAAGTCTAGGCCATTTCATCGTCAAATGATGGCCGGTGCACCGATCCGCATAATCGCATGGGGAATAAACGATGACCGATCCCCGACCACTGCGAAGAAAGGCACTTGATTCATCGACTCTTTCACACTACAGTCACGCTTATGGTTTTCAGGTTCCACCGAAACTTTTTCCGGGTCATAATCATCTGTCTTCTCTCCTTGTGGCTGGATGCCGGAAACGTCGGCACCGTTGCCGGGATGATGACGGAGCATCAATGCAGTGTGCAAGTCCAACAAGACGATGATATCAATCAGAGCGTGATGGTGAAGTTGTCTTCAATTGAGAAGCGCGAAACGCTGCCGCGCGGCAATTCCGCGACGACGTTAGTCAGCACGTGGGCGTTGCACGTGCCGCTTTCCGTAGCCGAACCGCATACCATTGATCCGAGCGGCCAAACGGGCCATAGCTCGCCCTCGCGTCCCCTTCACCAACAAGTCTCCATCTATCGTCTTTAATTTGCTCCCTCGCTGTAGGACTTGCGGTTCGCGGTCATCCGGGCTGGACTGCCTGAAGGTGTCGGTCGAACTCTTCGCTATCGGCGATCGTATTGGGACGCTTCCGTGCAAGGCTGGGAAGGCATGCTTTCCATGTCGGTTATGACTCGCGGCAAGAAAGGATAAGTATAATTCAGTGCCATTCGTACATGCCATGTCAATAGAGTCGGTGTTTCTTGGGGTATCGGTTCTTCTGCTCCTGAGCGTGCTGGCCAGCAAGGCGTCTGCGAAGCTTGGCGTCCCGGCCTTACTCTTGTTTATTCTCATCGGCATGTTCACCGGGTCAGAAGGTCCGGGCGGCATTGAATTCGACTACCCGCGGCTCGCGCAATCGGTTGGCGTGCTGGCGTTACTGTTTATTCTCTTCGCGGGTGGGTTGGATACCGAATGGACGAATATTCGCCCGATCCTATGGCACGGAGTGGCACTGTCGACCCTTGGAGTCGGTCTGACGGCAATTTTCGTGGCATGGTTTGCGGTCCGCGTGCTCGATTTCTCGCTGCTGGAGGGACTGCTTCTGGGCTCGATTGTCTCATCCACCGATGCGGCCGCTCTCTTTGCCGTCCTCCGTTCAAGAAGTATCAGTCTGGCTCCGCCTCTCAAACCGCTGCTCGAGCTCGAGTCGGGAACGAACGATCCGATGGCCGTCTTTTTGACGATGGGTTTCGTCAGCCTCCTGTCAAATAAAGATGCCTCCCTCATAGATCTGCTCCCCATGTTCTTCCTTCAGATGCCGGTCGGAGCCTTGCTCGGTTGGCTCATGGGAAAAGGGATGGTCCTTGCGATCAATAGGTTGCGCCTAGAATACGATGGGCTTTATCCGGTGCTCAGCTTATCCCTCGTGTTGTTTACCTATGGCCTCACTGACGTCCTTGGGGGGAATGGGTTCCTTGCAGCCTATCTTGCCGGTCTGATCATGGGAAACAGTAGTTTCGTGCACAAGGCAAGTTTGATCCGGTTTCATGATGGCCTGGCGTGGTTGATGCAAATCACCATGTTTCTTGCACTCGGACTTCAAGTCTTCCCGTCGCACATCGTGCCCGTCATCGGAATCGGTCTCGTGGTGTCCCTGTTTTTAATGCTGATCGCACGTCCAGTTAGCGTGTTTCTGACGCTCGCCTTTACCCGCATGTCGCTCAAAGAGAAGACGTTCATTTCCTGGGTGGGGCTGCGTGGCGCCGTTCCGATTATCCTTGGGACGTTTCCACTGGTGGCAGGAGTTCCCAAGGCGGACACAATCTTCAACATGGTATTTTTCATCGTGCTGACGTCGGTGCTACTCCAGGGGACCTCGTTGCCATTAGTCGCTCGATGGTTAGGCTTGGAATCGCCTCTTCCTTCGACACCGGAACATTCACTGCAATTGGAAAGACCCGATAGCATCAAGGCCGGGCTGGCTGAAATTACGATTGCGCCCATGTCCGCAGCCGTGGGAAAGCCAATCGTAGAGCTAGGACTTCCCAAAGAAGTCGTGATCATGATGATCGGCAGAAACAAACATGCCTTTATCCCCACGGGGCGCTCTATTCTCCAAGCGCACGACACACTGCTTGTCTTTGCCGATAAAGAGAGGCTGGCGGAAACCTTGAAGATCATCGACGCCTATGATCCAAGACAGATACCTGGCCCCAGCGGCGAAGTCGTGTAGTGAGACCCCATTCCAATTTCTACTACCTTGACTGTGCCCCACCGAGGGCCTATCTTACAGAAGGGAGGAGTTGAACGTCCCGGGGGAACATTGTGCTGCAGGGGATCGAGCGCTGCGGATGGTGTGCAAGCCCAGCTCGACTGGGAAGCCTGAAGTCCCACCAAGATCTCCGTCCTGGTTAAACGCTCCCGCAAGGCGCGTTCTCCTCCCACCTTCCTTCATCCACGGCCACCGCCGATCGAACCATCAAACCAATCATGTGAAGTGCTGAGTGAACGATCACGCCTTATCCGAACTGGCAGCCATGGTTGCTGCGCACATCGAGCGCGCGCCTGGCCTCATGGAAAAGCGGTTGGTGCTGATGCGTGGCTTCGCGCAGGCGCATCGGCTCAATCCTGCCGTCACGGATGATCCCGATCTCACTCTGCTTGATTCACTCATTTGTGAACCGGGCCGGCCAATGCAAAAACTCCTGGATCTTTGGAAGAATAGTTGCAGCGAATAGCAGGATGAAGGGTCGGCACGCCATCTAATCGCTAAGCTTTCGTTAAGCAATGGGTTACGGATGTGGGCCGGGCTGGAGCTGCAGCGCATACGCGCGGTCGGATGCCCATCGCTTTTGAAGATTATTGTACTGTTCATCTAATTTCGTCCGTTGCTCCGGCGTCAAGGTTCCTTGAAGCGCTGCGATCGTCCTGACCAGCACCTCGTCCACATGCGGTTGCTGCGCGATTCGCAAGCGCAGCAAATCTGCCTCCGCCTGGCTCACAATCACGTCGAACGCATGTCGCTGATCGTCAGACAGATGCAGTTCATGCGCCAAATGCTTCATCACGCGCGGCTTCAGCCCGGCAAGCCCTTGCTCCCACCGATGCTGCCGCTCGTAATTGTGATAGGCGCTGGTTGTCACGGTCCCGACCAGCAGCCCGCACACGAACACGATGAGGACCCCGCCCCAGATGCGCCAGTCTCTCCGCTGCTGTGCGCGCGGTCCGTCGATCATGGTTCACCGGCCAACAAGGTTGAATCGGCAGTGGCCATTGTCAGCAGCGCAGAAAAGTCGTCATCGCCTTGCCCTGCGGTCCACGCCAATACCGATCCTACAAACAACGTAGAGACGACGGCAACGACAGCCGCGGCACGCCAGATCACCCGTGACACCTCAGAGAACGACGGCTCCCGACTTGCTCGTCGGCGAACATCTCGCATCACATCCTGTGCCCACTCGGAAGAAAAGTGAGGCACTCCCTGCATCTTGACCTGATGGGCCCGCATCAAGGCCTGCTCGAGTGTGTCGATCCGTTCTTCTCTTCTAGGTGTGTCCATGTGTGGTGTTCCCCAGTAAGGTAGCCAGAATCTTGCGAAGCTGTTGACGAGCCCGATGCGCTCGCACCTTCACATTCACCGTACTCCATCCCAACAGCTCGGCCGCCTCGCGTACGGAATGGCCTTCGAGATGCACCAAGGTAACGACCATTCGATTTTCCGGTGAGAGCTGTGCCAGCGCCCCTTGCAGTAGATTGGCCGTGTCTCGTTGCCGCACCATCGTGTCAAAGCGATCCTTGGATTCCTCAGCGAGCACATGCTCGGTCCACTGGTCTTGCTCTTCCACGGAGTCACTCGGCCCACTCAGCGAAACTTCCTTTCGTGCCGAGAGGCTCCGCCAAACATCGTAACAACTACGGACCGCAATGGTGGACAGCCAGTGTGAAAACGGTGTGCGGAACGAATAGGTCGGCAAGGACATATAGGCCCGCACAAAGACATCGTGCGCCGTTTCATCAACCAGCTCGCGAGGGACATGGGCCGCGACGATCCGGCCGACATGCTCCTGGTAGCGCCTCAGCAATTCCTCGAAGAGATCGACATCTCCCGCCACCACCTGCCGGATAATCGCCTCATCCGGTAGCGTCGAGCCGGGCGCTACCACAGGGCACCCGACCGCATTCCGCATACGACACGTGCTAAGGCCTCCTGAATGGATAAGTCGGAAGAGTCCGGCAAAAGGTTACAGAAGTTTATCGTGCAAGGGTAACGCACTGTAACCTCACAGGCACTTTCTCCGACTATAACGATGAAGGATCAGTTATCCTACGTCAGCCATTTTAGCTACAATGTCGATCAATTGCTTGGATGTACTATTATGATGATGCCGACAGTGACCCCCGAAGCGAGGAAGGTCCAGATGCCTGAATCTGTTCGTTTCGCTCCCCTGCTTAAGCGCCGATTGCGATGGTCGCTTGGGCTGCTGGTCCTCTGCGTGCTCGGTGTCGGCGCCTATGCGCTCCTGACGAAATCAGGCGAAGCACAGCCACGCACGGCAGCGCCGGGAGCAACCCCCGGAGTTCGTACCGTACCGGTCATTGCCGCTGCAGCCAAAACCGGCGACATCGGCATTCGTCTGAGCGGGCTCGGGTCCGTGACGCCGTTGAATACCGTCACCGTGAAAAGCCGCGTCGATGGACAACTGATGCGGGTCCTCTTTCAAGAAGGCCAATTGGTCAAAAGCGGGGACCTCTTGGCTGAGATCGATCCGCGGCCGTTCGATGTGCAATTGCAGCAAGCCCAAGGCCAAATGGCGCGAGATCAGGCGCAACTCAAAAACGCGCAGCTCGATCTGCAACGGTACCAGGACCTGTATCAGCAGGGGTTCGTGTCGAAGCAGCAGGTCGATACGCAAGATGCCCTTGTCGATCAATTTAAAGGCACGATTCGAACCGATCAGGGACAGATCGACAATGCCAAACTGCAGTTGACATACTCGCGTATCGTTGCGCCGATCAGCGGGCGCGTCGGCTTGCGCCTCGTGGATGCGGGCAACATCATTCGCGCGGGCGATCCCAACGGGCTCCTCGTCATTACGCAGCTTCAACCCATTACCGTCGTCTTTACCATTCCGGAAGACAGCCTGCCCCCCGTTCTTGAGAAGCTCAAAGCCGGTGAACGGTTACCGGTAGAGGCCTTCGATCGCGAACAAAAACGACGGTTAGCCACAGGAACTTTGCTGACGGTCGATAACCAGATCGACCCGACCACGGGCACCGTGCGGCTCAAGGCGATCTTTCCCAATGAGGACAACGAGCTGTTCCCGAACCAATTCGTGAATGCCCGCCTGCTGCTGGATGTCAAGCGCAACGCCATCGTCGTGCCGGCTGCCGCCATTCAACGAGGGCCGAAAGGGACATTCGTCTATGTCGTAAAAGACGATCAAACGGTGAGCGTGCGGCCGATTAAGCTCGGCCCTGCCGAGGTGGAAGACGCGTCGATCGACTCCGGCTTGGCTCCTGGAGAACTCGTCGTGGTCGATGGAACGGAGAAGCTGCGGGAGGGCAGCAAGGTCGAGCTTCGCGGCCAGAACGACGGCGCCCCAAAAGAAAACGGGTCGAATCCAAAGGGAACAGATGGCCCCCCGAAAGGCACGGATAGGCCAGAGAGAGCGACGCGCACGTGAATCCGTCCCGCTTATTCATTCTCCGTCCGGTTGCTACGGCCTTGCTGATGGCGGCACTTCTGCTCGCCGGCTTTCTGGCCTACCGGGATCTGCCGGTCTCGGCCCTGCCCCAGGTCGATTATCCGACTATGCAGGTTCTGACGTTCTATCCGGGTGCGAGCCCCGATGTCATGGCGTCCTCAGTCACCGCTCCGTTGGAACGTCAGTTCGGCCAGATGCCCGGCCTGCAACAGATGACCTCGACCAGCTCCAGCGGCAGCTCGGTCATTACCCTTCAGTTTAGTCTAGGTCTCAGCCTGGATGTCGCCGAGCAAGAGGTGCAGGCGGCCATCAATGGCGCCACGACCTTTTTGCCGCGCGACCTACCGAACCCGCCCGTGTACAGCAAGGTGAATCCCGCTGATGCGCCGATCCTGACATTAGCCTTGACGTCCGACACGATCCCGCTGTCGCAGGTCGAGGATTTCGCCGATACCCGCTTCGCGCAGAAAATCTCTCAATTGTCCGGCGTGGGCCTGGTCAGCATCAGCGGCGGGCAACGTCCGGCCGTCCGTATTCAAGCGAATCCCACCTCGCTCGCGGCGTATGGGCTCACGCTCGAAGACCTGCGCGTTGCGGTCGCGCAGGCCAATGTCAATCAAGCCAAAGGCGCGTTCGACGGTCCGCGACGAGCGTCCATCATCGGCGCCACGGACCAACTGTTGTCGAGCAAGGAATATCGGCCGCTGATCGTCGCGTATCGCAATGGCGCGCCGGTCCATTTATCCGAAGTCGCCGACGTGATCGACGATGTGGAGAATGTCCGGCAGGCGGCATGGATGAATGCGACTCCGGCGGTCATTGTGAATATCCAGCGGCAGCCCGGCGCAAACGTCATCGAGGTCGTCGATCGCATCAAGAAGCTCTTGCCGCAATTGCAAAGCGCGTTGCCGTCCTCGATCCATGTCTCCATCTTGACGGATCGCACGACCACGATTCGTGAGTCGGTCAAGGATGTGCAGTTCGAATTGATGCTCTCGGTCGCGCTGGTGGTCATGGTCATCTTTCTGTTCCTTCGTACCCTGTCGGCCACCGTCATCCCGGCAGCCGCGGTCCCGCTGTCCCTGGTCGGCACATTCGGGGCCATGTATCTGCTGGGATTCAGCGTCAATAATCTGACCTTGATGGCCTTGACCATTGCCACCGGCTTTGTCGTCGACGACGCGATCGTCATGATTGAAAATATCGCTCGGTACATCGAAGAGGGTGACACGCCGCTGCAGGCCGCGCTTAAGGGGTCCAAGCAGATCGCCTTTACCATCTTGTCGTTGACGATCTCGCTCATCGCCGTGCTGATTCCACTGCTCTTCATGGGCGATGTCGTGGGACGGCTCTTCCGGGAGTTTGCCATCACGCTGGGCGTCACGATCCTGATCTCGGCCGTGGTCTCGCTCACGCTCACTCCAATGATGTGCGCGCGATTGTTACGGTACACACGTGAGTCCGAGCAAGGATGGTTTTACCAGGTCTCACAACATGGATTCGATCGCACCATCGAGCGCTATGGGCGGTCGCTTCGGTGGGTGCTGAGTCATCAGACTGCCACATTGACGGTCGCCGTAGCGACACTTGTGGTGACCGTGCTGCTGTATATCCTCGTCCCCAAAGGCTTCTTTCCCATTCAGGATACCGGCGTGATCGTCGGAATCTCGGAAGCGCCGCAATCAATTTCGTTCGGCGCAATGGCGGCTCGGCAACAGGAACTTGCGGAAACCATTCTGAAAGATCCGGCGGTCGCCAGCTTGTCCTCATTCATCGGGGTGGATGGCACCAACACGACGCTCAACAGCGGCCGCATCCTGATTAACTTAAAACCGTTGCACGAGCGTCGAATCACGGCGCTCGATGTGATTCAGCGCCTGCAACCCGCGCTGGGACAGATCGATGGGATCACCCTGTTCATGCAACCCGTGCAGGACCTCACCGTCGAGGACCGACTAAGCCGCACACAGTATCAGTACAGTCTCGAAGATCCTGATGCCGACGAACTCAATATGTGGGCGCCCAAATTAGTCGACGCGCTTCGAGCCTTGCCGGAATTGCGCGACGTCAACAGCGATCAACAAGATCAAGGATTGCAGTCCTTGCTGGTGATCGACCGCAACACGGCGTCACGGCTTGGCATTACGCCGCAACTGGTCGATGACACGCTGTACGACGCCTTTGGGCAACGCCAAGTCTCGACGATCTTCACGCAGCTCAACCAATATCGCGTGGTCTTGGAAGTTAAGCCGGACTTCCAACAAGGACCGGATTCGTTACAGGATATTTATGTCCGCTCGCTTCGAGGCGGACAGGTGCCCCTGAGCGCGTTTACGCAATTCATGGAAACGACGGCGCCGCTCAGCGTGACGCATCAAGGCCAATTCCCTGCCGTCACCCTGTCGTTTAATTTGGCGCCGGGCGGGTCGTTGGGGGAGGCTGTGCGGGCCATCGAGGGAGCGACCCGGCAGATTGGCCTTCCGGCTAGTATTCGCGGCAGTTTTCAGGGCACCGCCGAGGCGTTTCAGGCCTCGCTGGCCAGTCAACCCTTCCTGATTCTTGCCGCGCTCATCACGGTCTACATCGTGCTCGGCGTCCTGTATGAAAGCTACATTCACCCGCTCACGATTCTGTCCACGCTTCCGTCCGCCGGCGTCGGGGCATTGCTTGCGCTGCTGATGTGCCGGATCGAATTGAGCGTGATCGCGCTGATCGGCATCATTCTGCTGATCGGCATCGTGAAGAAAAATGCCATCATGATGATCGACTTCGCTCTCGAGGCGGAACGAGAGCAAGGGAAGCCGGCCGTCGATGCGATCTACGAAGCCTGCCTCTTGCGCTTTCGTCCGATCATGATGACGACGATGGCGGCGCTGCTCGGCGCCTTGCCGCTCGCACTCAGTACGGGAATGGGGGCGGAGCTTCGCCGTCCTCTTGGGATCGCCATCGTGGGAGGACTGATTGTCAGTCAGGTCCTCACGCTCTATACGACACCGGTGGTCTATCTCGCATTCGACCGCATCGCCAAACGTATCGGTGAGCGGCGATCCGTGCCGTTCGCCGCACAAGAAGCCCTCGGTCCGCATCCAGGCTAAGCGCATGAACCTCTCGGCGCCTTTTATCACACGACCGATCGCGACGACTCTTCTCACGATTGCGCTGGCGCTCGTCGGCATCATGGCTTTCCGTATGCTCCCCGTGGCGGCGCTGCCCCAAGTGGAGTATCCGACGATCTCGGTCTCGGCGAATTTGCCCGGCGCGAGTCCGGAAACCATGGCGACATCGGTTGCCGCGCCGCTTGAACGCCAATTTGGACGCATCGCGGGTGTGACGGAAATGACGTCGGTCAGCACACTCGGCTCGACCAGCATCACCCTGCAGTTCGACTTGGACCGCGATATCGACGGCGCCGCCCGTGACGTGCAGGGCGCGATCAATGCGGCGCGCGGTTACTTGCCGTTGGCCCTCCCAAGCAATCCGATCTACCGCAAAGTCAATCCGTCGGATGCTCCGATTCTCATTTTGGCGTTGACCTCCGAGACCTATAGCCGAGGCCAAATGTATGACGTCGCCTCCAGTATTCTTCAGCAAAAGATCTCACAGGTGGAAGGCATCGGCCAGGTCACGGTGGGCGGCGGGTCACTGCCGGCCATCCGCGTGGAACTCAATCCCACTGCCCTGAACCAATATGGCATTGGACTGGAGGATGTACGCCGCGTCTTGAGCAGCACGAACGTGAACCGCCCCAAGGGCCAGATGGCGGACGCCACGAGATCCTGGGAGATTCACACGAACGACCAACTCCGTACCGCTGAAGAATATGGTCCCCTCATCATCTCGTACCGCGGCGACCGCGCCGTGCACCTGTCCGATGTCGCGACCATCGAGGAGTCGGTCGAAGACATTCGGACCACGGGATTAGCGAACGGCAAACCGGCCGTCCTCGTCATTCTCTTCCGGCAGCCGAACGCCAATATCATCGAGACAGTCGATCGGGTCTACCAAGTCTTGCCCCAGTTAGAAGCTGCTATGCCGGGGGCTATTTCCTTATCCGTCGTCCTCGACCGCACTCCCATGATTCGGGCATCGCTGCATGACGTGGAGCGCACGCTGTTGATCTCCATCGTTCTGGTGATTCTCGTGGTATTTGCGTTTCTGCGGAGCGTTCGGGCGACGTTAATCCCGAGCGTGGCGGTGCCCGTGTCGCTCATCGGCACGTTTGGCGTGATGTATCTGTGCGGGTACAGTCTCGATAACGTGTCGCTCATGGCGCTCACCGTCGCGACGGGATTTGTCGTCGACGACGCCATTGTGGTGCTCGAAAATATCACACGCTACCGGGAACAAGGCGTTCCTCCGCTCCAAGCGGCCTTGCGCGGCGCCAAAGAAGTCGCCTTCACCGTCGTCTCCATGAGTCTCTCGCTCATCGCCGTCTTCATCCCCATTCTCTTGATGGGCGGGATGGTCGGCCGGCTCTTTCGAGAATTTGCCGTCGCCCTGTCGGTCGCCATTCTCATCTCACTGCTTATCTCGTTGACGACGACACCGATGATGTGTGCCGTCTTTCTACGATCCGACCATACCCAGCGCCACGGGCGGGTGTACAGAATCAGTGAACGGATGTTCAATTGGACTCTGTTCCATTACGAGCACAGTCTCTCGTGGGCGCTTCGACATCCTCGCCTGATGCTGACCCTGACGCTCTCCACTATTGCCGTCAGCCTCTACCTGTTCGTCGTCATTCCGAAAGGGTTTTTTCCACAACAAGATTCCGGCCGGCTCAGCGGAAGCATTCAGGCGGCTCAGGATATTTCGTTTCAGGCCATGCGCCAGAAGCTCACCGAAGTCGTGGACATCGTCAAGAACGACCCGGCGGTGGACAATGTCATCGCGTTTAGCGGCGGAGGAGGCAGCAGCAGCAACACGACGAACACGGGACGTATGTTCATCGGGCTCAAACCGTTGGACGAACGGAAACTCAGCGCGGACCAAGTCATTGGACGACTGCGTGGCAAGCTGGCGAAAGTGCCCGGCGCGCCGACCTATTTACAAGCGACGCAGGATCTTCGGATCGGCGGGCGATCGAGCAGCGCCCAATATCAGTACACTTTGCAAGGGGACAACCTGGCTGAGCTGAACACGTGGGCGCCGCGTGTCGATCAGAAATTACGCACCGTGAGGGAGCTGGTCGACGTGAACAGCGATCAACAGGACAAAGGCGTGCAATCGTCTGTCGTCTTCGACCGCAGCACCGCCTCACGGCTGGGCATTACTCCGCAGCTCATCGACGACACCCTGTATGATGCATTCGGGCAACGACAAGTATCCATCATGTATACGCCGTTGAACCAATATCATGTCGTGATGGGCGTCGCACAACAGTACTGGCAGCATCCTGGAACGCTCCACGACATCTATGTCCGCTCCACGTTGGGCACGCAAGTACCTCTGAGCGCCGTCGCCCATTACGAAACGACCGCGACGTCGCTCGCCGTCAATCACCAGGGACAGTTTCCCGGTGTGACGTTCTCCTTTAATTTGGCCCCCGGTGTGGCGCTGGGAGACGCCGTGCAAGGAATCGAAACGGCCATGCAACAGATCGGGCTGCCGGGCGATATTCGCGGCAGTCTGCAAGGGACGGCCAAGGCGTTTCGAGAGTCCCTGTCCAACCAGCCGCTGCTGATTCTCGCCGCGCTCGTGACCGTCTATATCGTGCTCGGCATTCTCTATGAAAGCTACATTCACCCCATCACCATTCTGTCTACCCTGCCGTCGGCGGGGGTCGGCGCGCTGCTTGCATTGCTGTTGTTTAAAATCGAATTGAGCACGATCGCGTTGATCGGCATCTTTCTGCTGATCGGGATTGTCAAGAAGAACGCCATTATGATGATCGATTTTGCGCTGCAGGCCGAACGCACGGAGGGAAAGAATTCCGCCGACGCGATTTACGAAGCCTGCGTGATGCGATTCAGACCGATCATGATGACGACCATGGCGGCGCTCTTAGGGGCCCTGCCGTTGGCTTTGGGGACCGGCGTCGGCTCGGAACTTCGGCGGCCATTGGGCATCGCCATCGTCGGCGGTCTCCTCGTCAGCCAGTTGCTCACCCTGTACACAACCCCCGTGGTGTATCTCTATCTCGACCGCCTGAGATTATGGTCCGAACGCCTTCGCACAGCGCGCCGCCGAAGGAGTGCGGAAACTGCCGAGGCCATGGACCGGCCGGTATAAGAATCGTGCCTGCCTACCCGACTTATTTCCTCGTTCCTGTTCTGTAGCTAAAGACGGGACCTAACTCGTGGATAGGGCCATAGCCCTACAGTTCTTGAGAAATTAAGAATACGCGCTTGAGCAGTTGCCTGACAGTCATGTGACCTGGCATTCGGTAAAAGTCGTTCATGAATCGACC